>JASLSL010000061.1 GCA_030743445.1 Alphaproteobacteria bacterium | reverse complement strand
TCTGGCTGCTGGGCGCCATCGTCGTCGTCGGAATCGGAGCCATCATCGGCCTGCGCTATGTCGCCGAGATGTTTGGCGTCAACTGGATCGGCGACTAGACAGAGATCGGCGACGGCCGCGCCATCGGGCGACGAGCGGGCGACGAGCGGAATTGGCAATTCCCGCAATTTGAGATACATTGTTTCCGACGCGACCGATTTCACTTCGTCGGACAAACGGCCCTTGGGCAAGAGCGAATACATGCTGGTGGGCGGATTGTTGCTGGCGGGCGCCATCGCCTTCCCGCTGGTCAAGGACGTTTACATGGTCCAATCGATCGTGCTCGCGCTGTGCACCGGGCTCGGAATTCAGTAACAGGCTTCGGGCAATATTCTAGGGCAGGTCGACGAGAACGATCTCGCCGGCTTGGCGGGCTTCGATCGTCACCCGGGGCTCATCCCATACCGCGACCCCGTCGAGTTCGCCAACGTCGGTCCCGTTGACGCGGATCGCGCCGCGGGCGGGGACCAGATAGGCCCGGCGCCCGACGCCCAACTCATGAACGACCACCTCGCCCGCCTCGAGCGTCGCGCCCAAAAGCGCCGCATCCTGGTTGATCGGCAACGCTCCCTCGTCTCCGCCACGCCCAGACGCCAGAACCGTGAGCCGACCACCCCGCGCCTCCGCGGGAAAGGCGCGGGTTTGCCAGCCCGGGCTCAGATCCGCGCCCGCCGGCTCGATCCAGATCTGGAACAGCGTGGTCACGCCTTCGGCCTCGCGATTGTATTCCGAATGCACAATCCCGGTGCCCGCCGTCATCACCTGAACGTCGCCCGCCTCGGTGCGGCCCTGATTGCCGAGGCTGTCCTCGTGCGTTACCGCGCCGTGGCGGACATAGGTGATGATCTCCATGTCCCGGTGCGGATGCATGGGAAATCCGGTTCCCGGCTGGATCGTATCGTCGTTCCATACCCGGAGCGGCCCGAACCCCATCCGCTCGGGGTTGTGATACTCGGCGAAGCTGAAATGGAACCGCGATTCGAGCCAGTCGCGCTTGTGATAGCCCAACCCCTCGCGTTCACGAACCTCGATCATGCCGTCCTCCCTGATGTCGACGATGGTGGCGGACCATAGCCTAATTCGCCTCGCGCCGCGCGCTTCGACCGCCACCATCGGCGCTGTCACGGAATATTTATCCGAAGTGACTGGCCGGCCGGCCCGGCATGGTCAATATAGGATACTGCAAACGGCCGGAGATCGGCGCAGGTAAGTTGCGTACAAAAGACCTGTTGTCGTCGGTCGGTTTGCCCCCTTCCAGGCGTTGGTCCTGGACTCGGCGAACCCCTGTTACCGCCCATTGCCGGGGTTCGCCTTTTTCTTTTTTTTTGACCTTGGCGTTCGACAATCGGAGGCTCGAGAAGAAGGAATGGGGACGAGATGAAACGGTTGAGGTTCCTGGCCAGCGTCTTCGCGGCGTCGTTCCTGATCGGTGCGGCGGTTTCGGCGTCGAATGCGCAGTCAACCGGCGAGGCGACGCTCAAGCACCCCAAGATCGCCGATCCGGCTTCGCTCAGCGGCGTCCGGGCCGAGGCGGTCTACCAGGCGATCCGGGGCCAGATTCGCTCCAACTATGCCGCTTCGGGCGATCCCGTCGTGCTCGGCTACCAATCGTGGAAGCGCTACAACAAGACGCCCTATCGCTCCGGCAATCACGGCGAGCGGTTCGTCAATCACTTCGCCAACGACAAGGCGGCCGGCTACGGCAAGTTCGAAAACCTGGAGCCGTTGCTGGCGGGTTCGATCATCACCAAGGACAGCTTCACTGTCACCCGCAACGGGACGGTGAAGACCGGGCCGTTTTTCATGATGGAGAAGATGTCGGCCGGCTTCGCCTCGGGCGCCGGCACGTGGCGGTTCCTCATGCTGCGCCCCGACGGATCCCTGGTCGGCATGACCGGCGGGCTGGGGTCGAAAAAGGTCGGGTTTTGCGCCGATTGTCACAAGCAGGCTGGGCCGAAGCGCGATTTTCTCTTTTTCATGCCGCGCGAGGCGCGCATCCCGGCGTTGCGCTGACGGCGCCCGCCGCGCTCAGCGCAGCGCCGCGGCGATGTTGCCGCCGTCGACGGTGAGCACCGCGCCGGTGGTCTTCTCGGCCAGCGCGAGATCGACGAAGGCGCCGGCGACGTCGTCGGCCGTGACCTCGCGACCAAGCAGGTTTCCCGACATGTAATCCGATTCGGAAAGACCGCGCGCCCGCGACCGCGTCTCGATCATATCGTCGGTCAGCAACCCCGAGCGGATCCGGTCGGCGTTGACCGCGTTGGCGCGGATACCCTCGGCGCCGTGATCGAGCGCGTATTGCCGCATCAAGGACAGCGTCGCCGCCTTGGGCAACCCGTAGGGGCCGAAATCGGGCCCCGGGTTGACCGCCTGCTTGGAGGTGTTGAACAACAACACGCCGCCGGTACCTTGCGCCCGCATGATGCGCAGCGCCGCCTGGGCCGCTCTTTGGTGGCCGTAGAAATTGAGCTCGAAGCTCTCGCGCAGCACCGATTCGTCGACCTCGCCGATACGCCCCTGCCACGCCGCGCCGGCATTGGACACCAGGATGTCGAGCCCGCCGAAGGTCTCCGCGATGCGATCGAAAGCGGCTTCGACCGAGGCCGCGTCGGTGACGTCGCACGCGACCGCCAACGCGCCGATCGCGGAGGCGGCGTCCGCGGCCGCGCCGGCGTCGCGGTCGAGGATCACGACCTCGGCGCCCTGGGCGCGGAACGCCCCAGCGGTCGCGCGGCCGATGCCCGACGCGCCGCCGGTGACGGCGGCGACGTGGCGCGCGAGCGGCTTCTCGGCCGCCTTGCCCAGCTTGGCCTGCTCCAAAGACCAGTACTCGATGTCGAAGATGTCGGCCTCCGGGATGCTCTCGAATCGGCCGATAGCCTCGGCCTGGGTGACGACCCGGGCGGTGGTCTCGGCGAGGTCGGCGGCGACGGCGGCCGCCTTGGCCGAATTGCCGAGCCCGAATAGCCCAAGCCCCGGCACCAGGATCACCCGGGGCATCGGATCGAGCGCGATCCTGGGCACCGCCTGGTGGGCGTTGTTGCGCTCGAAATAGCCGCGGTAGTCGGCGCCGAACCCATCGAATGCCCGCTCCGCCTCGACCTTGAAGCCGTCGAGGCCGTCGGCCGCCGGTGTCGGCACGATCAGCGGCTTGGGCTTGGTGCGGATGACGTGGTCCGGCGTCACCGGGCCGGCCTGGGCATAGCGCCCGGCATCGGCGCCGGCGATGAAGTCGAGCACCTCGGGCGTGGCGCGAAAATCGAGGATCATTCGCTTGCCGTCTTCGCCCGCCGCGAGTCCGCGCAGGATCGGCGCCACACGGCTCGCCGGCGCGACCGGGGCGCCGGACGTCACCGCCCCCGTCGCGACCGTCGTCGTGCGTCCGCGCGTCAGCCGCGCCTCGGCCAGCGTCGTCAGCTCGATCATGCGCTCGTAGGCCTCGCGCGCGGTCTCGCCCATGGAAAAGATACCGTGCTTGAGGAGGATCAGCCCCTCGACGCCGGGATTGGCGGCGAACACTTCGGCGCATTTCTTGGCCAGCGCGAAGCCCGACATGATGTAGGGGACCAGCGCCGCGCGGCCGCCGAAGACGTCTTCGCAGATCGCCGCGCCGTCGGGCTGGTCCGAGATCGCGAGCACGGCATCGGCGTGGGTGTGATCGACGAACTTGTGCGGCAGGAAGGCGTGCAGCAAAGTCTCGACCGACGGGTTGGGCGCGGTCGAATCCAGCAAATTGCCGCGCTGGACGTTGACCATGTCCTCGTCCGACAGCGTCTCGAGGCCCAAGAGGCGGCGCAGCGGCTCGAGGCGGACGGCGGGCAGGCCGGGCGGCTCGATGTCGCCGAGATCCCAGCCCGATCCCTTGATACACAGCACCTCGACCTCGTCGCCGACGATATCGGTCGTGGTGGTCTTGACCGAGGTATTACCGCCGCCATGCAGCACCAACCTGGGATCGCCGCCAAGCAAGCGCGAGGT
>JASLSL010000060.1 GCA_030743445.1 Alphaproteobacteria bacterium | reverse complement strand
CGTTTCTCGCAACGGAAATCGACGAGGCCGTTGCCGGCGTCCTGGCTGGCGTAAATCGCGAACACATAGACGTCCGCCCGGGCGACCAATCGCCGGATTTCGTCGGCGATCAAGGTCTCCATGACCTCGCGAGTCCCAATCCCGTCCTCAAACATTCACGCCTCCCCCCTTGTTGATGAGATAGTATTCATTGGTTTTCGGTAAATCAAGAGTGAATATTGATAATTTGTTATTTTTTTCAGTAGAAATAAAAGCACACAAAAATCTAGGAAAAAATGCGTTATTCCTTAAGTTAATAAAACATTATTATTTTGTTATTTCCTCCGTGTATATTATTTACTTGTCGCACGAAAATTATCGATTCAATATTTGTGCCGCGGGGGAAAACCGCGGAATTCCGGGACTGGCGAGGGCAGGGGAGGCGGCCTATCATGACCGCTGGGCCTCAGTTCGATGGAGACGGGAATGCGCGGTCTTTTATTGGTGTTATTTGCGCTCGGCGCGATGGCGGGCGGCGCCGTGGCCGGCGAGGCGGACGTCCTGAAGGTCGAGGCATCGCCCGACGGCGTCGGCGGACGCCATAGTTTCGGCGTCACCGTCCAGCATGCCGACACCGGTTGGGAGCATTACGCCGACAAGTGGGACGTGGTGGCGCCCGACGGCAAGACCGTGCTCGGCACCCGGGTCCTGCTTCATCCGCACTCGCCCGCACCCTTCACCCGCTCGCTCTCGGGCGTGAAGATTCCCCCCGGCATCACCGAGGTGATCCTGCGCGCCCATGACAAAGTGCACGGCTATGGCGGCAAGGAAGTCCGGGTCGAGCTCAGGCAATAGGGGATATTTCCCGGCAAATCCAAACCGTCATCCCGGGCGGCGCGTAGCGGCGACCCGGGACCCATTCCGTCAAACTCACGAACGATCCGGCCGCCTCATCGGTCTTCTGGACTGGGTCCCGGATCAGTTCCGCTTCGCGGCCCTGTCCGGGATGACGAGTAGGAATAGAAAAGGGCGGGTCCGGAGACCCGCCCTCGTCGTTGCCGCGTATTCGCCCGCGCTTAGATGTCGTAGTAGAGGGCAAACTCGTAAGGATGCGGGCGGAGGCGAATGGCGTCGATCTCCTCCGTGCGTTTGTAGGAGAGCCACACGTCGATCACGTCCTGGGTGAAGACGTCGCCTTTCCGCAGGAATTCGTGATCGGCCTCGAGCGCGTCGAGCGCTTCCTCGAGCGACCCCGGCGTGGACGCCACCTTCTCCGCCTCTTCCGGCGGCAGGTCATAGAGATCCTTGTCGATCGGGTCGCCCGGGTCGATCTTGTTCTCGATCCCGTCGAGACCCGCCATCAGCATCGCCGAGAAGGCGAGGTAGCCGTTGCACGACGGGTCCGGGGGCCGGAACTCGATCCGCTTCGCGGCCGGGCTCGGCGAATACATCGGGATGCGACAACAGGCCGAGCGGTTGCGCTGCGAGTACACCAGGTTGATCGGCGCCTCATAGCCCGGCACCAGGCGGCGGTAGGAGTTCGTGGTCGGCGCCGCGAAGGCGAGCAATGCCGGCGCGTGCTTCAGCAACCCGCCGATATAGAACCGCATCATCTCGCTCATGCCGGCGTAGTCGCCCTCGCCGTAGAACAGCGGCTTGCCGCCTTTCCACAGGCTCTGGTGAACGTGCATGCCGGTGCCGTTGTCCTCGAACAGCGGCTTCGGCATGAAGGTCGCGGTCATGCCGTAGGAGTTGGCCACGTTCTTGACCACGTATTTGTACTTCATCAGCTTGTCGGCCATGTTCAACAGGCTGTCGAAGCGCATGTCGATCTCGCCTTGACCGCCGGTCGCGACCTCGTGGTGATGGGCTTCGATCTCGATGCCGAGATCCATCATGGTCAGCACCATCTCGCTGCGGATGTCCTGCTGGCTGTCGGTCGGCGGGACCGGGAAGTAGCCTTCCTTGGGCCGCGGCTTGTGGCCGAGGTTCGGGTCCTGGTCGGCGCCGGCGTTCCAGAAGGCCTCGGTCGAATCGATGAAGTAGTAGCCGGCGTTGGTCTCCTGCCCGAAGCGGATGTCGTTGAAGATGAAGAACTCGGCCTCGGGCCCGAAATAGGCGGTGTCGGCCAGTCCGGTCGAGTTGAGGTAGGCCTCCGCCTTCTGCGCGATGTGGCGCACGTCGCGGCTGTAGGATTCGCCGGTGATGGGATCGCGGATGTTGCAGATCAGCACGATCGTCGTGACCGAGGTGAACGGATCGAGGAACGCGCTGGTCGGATCCGGGATCACCAGCATGTCGCTTTCCTGAATCTCCTGGAACCCGCGGATCGACGAGCCGTCGAAGCCCAAACCATCGGCGAATTCGTCGGCGCCGAAGCCGGCAGCCGGAACCGAGAAGTGCTGCCATACACCCGGCAGATCGGTGAACCGCAGGTCGATGATCTGTGCGTCGTTGTCCTTGATCGCCTTAAGGACATCCTCCGGCGTCTTACAGTTGAGTGTCATTTTTTCTTGCTCCTTGCTGATGACTTGAATTTCGTTCCATGACCGCTGGGCCATGACCGACGGGGTGATCCGGTCGCGGCGCGTCAGATCGCGTCGCCGCCCTTCTCGCCCGTGCGAATTCGGATAACTTCCTCGATGCTGGTGATGAATATCTTGCCGTCGCCGATACGCCCGGTGCGCGCCGCCGTCTCGATCGCCTCGACCGCGCGGTCCGCGAGCCCGTCCTCGATTACCACCTCCAGCTTGACCTTCGGCAGGAAGTCGACGACGTACTCGGCGCCGCGATAGAGCTCGGTGTGCCCCTTCTGGCGGCCGAAGCCCTTGGCCTCGGTTACCGTAATCCCCTGGACCCCGACCTCCTGCAGCGCTTCTTTGACTTCATCCAGCTTGAACGGCTTGATGATCGCTTCGATTTTCTTCATCCGACTCCCTTTGTCTCCCCCTGTCTTTCCGCTCGCATTCGGCCACGTTTAAACGCACGTCGCCCGGGTGCGTCGTGGCGTGCCTCGGCGCATTATTCGCACGGCGCGTGCCACACCTTGCGATAGAGGGAATTTCTGCGAAATCAACACGTTAGCCGCCAACCGCGGACGCCATCCCAGGCCTGTCCGCCCATTAAACGGGCGGCTGCCTATTATTTGTGCGCTTTGGCTTTTGGCTCTCCCCCCTGCGGTGACGCAGTATGGTCAAATTCGGGTCGAACTGAAAAGGAAATTTCGCGCTTTTCGTCACACTCGCATCGCGCCCGATCGAGCCGCTTACAGCTCGCGCAGGAAGGCCGCGAAGCGTTCGATCGCGCGCTCGATGTTCTCGACGCTGTTGGCGTAGGAAAACCGGATATAGCCCTCGCCGAACTCGCCGAAGCTGGTGCCGGCGACAGTCGCGACGCCGGCCTCGACCAACAGCTTGTCCTGCAGTTCGTGGGCGCTCATGCGGGTCCCGGTAATGTTCGGGAAGACGTAGAAGGCGCCCCCCGGATCGACGCAGGTGATGCCCGGCAGCTGGTTCAGCGCCGGGACGATGACCCGGCGGCGCTCGTCGAACGCGGCGACCATGGCGCGGGCCGCGTCCTGCGGGCCGGTGAGGGCGGCGATCCCGGCGTGCTGGGTCGGCGCGTTGACGCAGGAATGGCAGTTGATGCAAAGCCGCGTCGCGTGCTCGACCAGGGCCTCGGGCCAGACCGCGAAGCCGAGCCGCCAGCCGGTCATGGCGTAGGTCTTCGACCAGCCGTCGAGCATGATGGTGCGCCCGCGCATCGACTCGTAATTCAACAGGCTCGTATGCTCGCGCCCCTCGTAGAGCATCTGGCTGTAAATCTCGTCCGACAGCACGACGACCTCGGGGTGGGCTTCGAGCCCCGCGACCAGGGTGTCGAACTCGACCTTCGGCACGGCGCCGCCGGTCGGGTTGGCCGGGCTGTTGAGGATGATCAGCCGGGTCCTGTCGGTAATATTGGCGAGCACTTCCTCGGCGCTGAACGCGAACTCGTTCTCCTCGCGCAGCGGGATCGGCACCGCCGTGGCGCCCGAGTAATCGATCATCGAGCGGTAGATCGGGAAACCCGGATCCGGATACATGATCTCGGCGCCTGCCTCACCGAAGATCAATATCGAGAAGAACATCGTGACCTTGCCGCCCGGCACGATCACCACGTGGTCCGGATTGACCTCGACGCCGTGGCGTCCTTCCAGGTCGGCGGCGACCGCTTCGCGCAGCGGCAGGATGCCGTTGCCCGGCGTGTAGCCGTGGTGGCCGTCGCGCAGCGCCTTGACCGCGGCCTCGACGATGTGGTCCGGCGTCTTGAAGTCGGGCTGGCCGATGCCGAGGTTGATGATGTCCTTGCCCTCGGCTTCGAGTTGGGCCGCGCGGGCCAGCACCTCGAAGGCGGTCTCGGTGCCGAGCCGGCTCAGATTTTCGGCGAGTTGCATGACCCCCGGTCTCCCCATTTCAGGCGACCGGCTTTATGCCCCAGCTTTTGGCGGCGGGAAAGCGAATTGTCCGGCGTTATTACTCGATTTCGACGATGTAGGGTAATTCCTTATCGTTGTCGGTATCGAACTCCGAGCGGCCGGTGTGGTTGATGTGCCGGCCATAGGTGTGGAGCGACAGCGACATTTCCTCGCCGACGTTCCACACACTGTGGATGTCCTCGCCCAACAGGCAGGTCACGTCGCCGGCGGTTACTATCGTGTCGGTGCTGCGCTCGAGCTTCGCATAACCGTTCTTGCTACCGTCGTCGACACGAGAAAACATGATCTCCTGCTCCTCGCCCTCGACGCCGGCGACCACGGCCCAGGTCTTGTGGTTGTGGGGCAGGGTGCCCCGGTCCGGCAGCCAGGCGATCAGAAATACCGCGTTGGAGTGATCGTCCTCCTCGTGCAGCAAATGGACGCCGAAGCCCCGCTCGGAAGTACACGTGCGGTGCGCGTTCTCGAGCCAGCCCGGGGTGGCGGCGAGCTTCTGCGCCAGCGGTCTGATGCGTTGGACGATCTTCTTATGGTCGGTTTCTTCGGAAGTGATTTGGCGCAGGTCATGGGCGTACTGCGCGACGTCGTACGTAGAGTCGGACATTCGAATTCGTCTCCAGGCAGATTCCCGGCTTGTCAGATGCCGGTTCGATGCCGACATATTATCAAACGGGAATATGAAAATCGACGTCCTTTGGCTCGCTTGACGCCCGTTGCTGGCGGGTCTAAAGAGGCGCCATTCCGTGGTGGTAGTAGCTCAGTTGGTTAGAGCACCAGATTGTGGATCTGGGGGTCGGGGGTTCAATTCCCCTCTACCACCCCAAATTCCCGCGAGGGCCGGTCCCATTGGGCCGGCCCTTTGCGTTTTTGCCCCGAAAGGCCTTTGCCCGGGACGAGGATGTGCTAGCGTTACCTCGGAATACAGGGAGGATTAGCCATGAAATATCTAGCAACCGTGTTGGCCGCTGCTGCCTTCATCCTCGGCGGTTTGTCCGCCGGCCCGGCGGAGGCGGTGAACGACGAGCCGCTGACCCAGAAATAGGCGCCGAGCGAGTGGGGCAAGGACGACAAGGTCGGCGCCTCGAACCGCACCACGCCGGCGATGGTCTTGAAGGCCGCCAAGCTGGTCAAGCGGGGCAAGGTCGCGACCCTCGGCAAGGTCTACCAGCAGGACGCGCCGGCGTTCGGCAGCCGGGGCTGGCGCATGACCATCCCGGGCCTGCCCACCGGCGGGCCGTTCGGCAAGCAGGAGCTGGTCTACAACGACGAGTATCTGTCGACCGAGATCGGCCAGATCGGAACCCAGTTCGACGGGCCGGGCCATATCGGGGTCATCACCTCGAAGGGGATGTATTTCTACAACGGCCGCTTCCTGACCGATAAGGGCATCAGCGCCTACGGCATGGGCGATCTCGGCGTCGAGCACGTCGCCAAGAAGGGCTACGTTTGCCGCGGCGTGTTGCTTGATGCGGCGGCGCTGCGCGGCGGCACCCTGCCGATTCCGGTGAAGCCCGTTAAGGGTAAGAAGGACCCGGGCATCGTCACCGCCGAAGACGTCAAGGCGATGGTCAAGCGCCAGGGCATCGACCCGATCGGCGAGGGGGATTGCGTATTCCTCTACACCGGGCACGGCAACATCTGGCACCCGAGCAAATGGGATACCTTCTCGGCCGCTGAGAAGGCCGAGCGGGTCAAGAAGTTCAATTCCGGCGAGCCGAGCTTCGGCATTTCCGCCTGCGAGTACCTGGCGTCGCGGAAGATCATACTCTGGGGCTCCGACACTTGGGGCTCGGACGCGGTCGGTCCCGGCTTTGCCGGCGAGAACCCGCAGCCCTTCGAGTGCCACATCAAGTTGATGACCAAGCGCGGCATCTGGAACCTGGAGAACATGGACCTGTCGCAACTGGTCGCCGACAAGGCCTATGAGTTCCTGTTCGCCTGGTCGCCATTGAAGATCAAGGGCGGGACCGGATCGCCCGGCAACCCGGTGGCGATGTATTGAGGCTTGTGGATTGACGAGGGGCGGGGGCCGGCAGGGTGTCGGCTCTCGGTCTACCGGGCTCAGTCTTTCTCGACGAGACGCCGGATGGTTTCGGGTGACGTCTCCGCCCCGGTCCACTGGCTGGTCATCAAGGCGGAGAGCTCACAGGCCGCTTCTTCCTGCGTCAATCCGTTGATGCCGTCGGCCGGCAGTTCGGCGAGAATCGTCTCGTAGACTTTGCGTATGTCTGTCGCATCCTGGCTCATGTAGTCCTCCACGTACGACTCGTCCGACTTATCGTTAACGCGAAGAGGTTAAGCCTTCGTCAACGCCGCACGTTTTGCGACGGTGGCGCGTTCAGGGGTTGTGGCCCGGTAGTTCCAGCGGCGACAATTGATATATGCAACGGCGTGATTTCACCAAGGCCGACGGGCGATCGCTCTATCTCTACGGCGACGAGGCGCACACCCTCCCACCGCTGCAGGAAGGGGCGAGCGCCGAGTTCGGGCGGCCCCACCTCTATTGGCATCCGTTGCGTCACGACTGGATGATCAATGCCGCGCATCGCACCCGGCGCGGTTTCGCCCAGCATCGCGAGGTCTGTCCGTTTTGCCCGGGCACCGCCGAGAGGGCGACCGGCGAAATCCCGTTCACCGATTTCGAGGCCGCGGTTTTCGAGAACATGTTCCCGGCCGTCCATATGGGCGTGCCCGAACCGCCGCCGGCCCAGGTGCCGACAGCCAAGGCGGTGGGGGTCTGCGAGCTCGTCATCTATACGCCCGAACACGAGGCGAGCCTCGCCACGCTCGACGACCGCCGCCGCGAGCTTGTCGTTCGGGTGTGGGCCGACCGCTACCGCTCGCTTTACGAGATTCCCGAGGTCGAGTTCGTCTATGTCTTCGAGAACCGCGGCGCCGAGCTCGGCGCTTCGCTCGAGCATCCGCACGGTCAGATCTACGCGCTGCCCTATGTCCCGCGCCTCATCCAAACGGAATCGGAAGCGTTCCGAGAGGCCGCCGTGCTCGCCGACCACATGGCGAGGCTCGAAGACGCGAATATCATCGCCGAGGACGACTCCACCGTCGCCTTCGTCCCGCCCTGGGCGCGCTATCCCTACGAGGTCTGGGTCGTGCCGCGGCGAATCCAGCCCGGTCCGTGGACGTTCGACGAGGCGGAGATCGGCTCGTTCGCCGGCATTCTGGGCGACATCGCGGGGCGCTACGAGCGCCTGGTCGAGGGCCGGGAGTTTCCCTATATGATGCTGTTGCACGCCGCGCCCAAGGGAACCGAAGACAGCTTCCATTTTCACGTCGAGTTCTGTCCGCCGTTGACCCCGGCGCACGATTTCCGGCTGGTCGCGACGGTGGATTACGGATTGTTGGGTGTGGAGTCGTCGCTCGAGGCGAGCGCGGCGCACCTGAAGTCGATTTGAGGAGCAGGAACATGGCCAATTCAATGGACGGCAAGGTCGCCATCGTCACGGGTGCTGCGCGCGGGTTGGGACGCGACTATGCGATCGCGCTCGCTGGGGAAGGGGCCTCGGTCGTGGTCGGCGACGTGCGCGACTGCGGCGACACGGTCAAGGCGGTCGAGGACGCCGGCGGCCGCGCCACCGGGGTCGAGCTCGACGTCACCGACACGGACTCATGCACGGCGATGGCGGCGGCGGCCGTGGATGCCTACGGGCGCGCCGACATATTGGTCAACAACGCGGCGCTCTACGGCGGGCTCACCGGCGGGCGGTTCGACGCGCTGGATACGGACGAGTGGGACCGCGTCATGGCGGTCAACGTCACCGGCATTTGGAACTGCTGCAAGGCGGTCGTGCCGGCGATACGCGAGGCCGGCGGCGGCAGCATCATCAACATCTCCTCGCTCGCCGCGGTCTACGGCCTGCCATTCGCCTTGCACTACACCACCTCGAAGGGGGCGGTGATCGGCCTGACGCGGGGGTTGGCGCGCGAGCTCGGCCGCGATTCGATCCGCGTCAACGCGATCGCGCCCTCGGCGGTAATGACCGAAGGCACCGAGGAGTTCTTCGGCGACAAGCTGGAGCGCGCCAAGCAGTCGATCGCCGGTGCCCAGACCCTGCAGCAGAACCTCGAGACCGGGGATTTGGTGGGCACGGTGATCTACCTCGCGGGCGACGCCAGCAAGTACGTCACCGGCCAGACCATCATGGTCGACGGCGGGACGGTCTATTTGTAGGTGCGTTGTCGGTGCGGGGTCAGTAGCGCGGGCTGAGGACCCGGCCGATCGTCAGGTCGAACAGCGCCGCCAGAATCAGCAGAACGAATGTCGGCGAGGCGATCGCGATGCTGACGTCGATCCAATAGATTTTCTGGGCGCGCCAGAAATTCCGTTTCTCGACCACGCCCAGCATCGCCCCGATCTTGTCCCGGCCCGGCTCGATCCCATGGAGCGAGATCGGCTTGGCGCATTTTTCTCGAAAGCAGGGAACGATCGCTTTTTCCGTACGGCCGGCGATTTCCACGTCCTTGACAGCGTATGTGAACTCGCTCTTTTTCGGGCTTTGGTAGACCGCGTGCGAGGTCATCGCGACGATGTAGACGAGCGAGAAAAGGCCTATGACCAAAAACACCGATTGCCTCGCGAGCCAGCGCATTTTCGAAGTATAGCACGGTCGCGCCGGGCCGCCGCGCGATAAACAGATCGTTAAGGTTTGTTAGCTATACCTTTTCCCCATGGGTTAACGGATTTTCGCCGTGTTCCGAGCGGAACGGGAGACAGGATGACCAGCCTGAGCAGCAAGAGAATGTTCACCGCGGAGCGCAACGCGATGGCGCGCGTCGGATCGGAAATGCTGGCAGAAGTTCACGCGTCCCCGCTTTCCGCCGACGAATCGGGTGTCACCAACGCCGAGGTGTTGGCGGCGATCGAATCGCTCGGCGAACAGTTGGCCGAACTCGGCGCGGCGCCAAGCGGTGGCGGAAACGGTGCGGCACACGGCGGCGGCGCCGATATTGCCGACGACACCGTCATCAAGATCGAGATCGCCCAGATGGTGCGCTCGATCGGCCGCACCAAGCAGGAACTGGCGTCGATCAAGCACCCGATGTCGGACGACGACCGGATCGGGTCGGCGACCAACCAGCTCGACGCGATCGTCGAGGCCACCGAGTCGGCGACCAACGAAATCCTCCAGGTGAGCGAGAACGTCGGCAAGATCATCGACGAGATCGGCAAGCGTTATCCCGACGATCACGAGCTCATTTCAATGAGCGAGGACGCCGCGGCCGACATCATCCGGATTCTCGAAGCATGTAGCTTCCAGGACATCACCGGCCAGCGCGTCACCAAGGTCGTCGAGACGATCCGATTCATTCAGGAAAAGATCTTGGGGATGATCGAAATCTTCGGCACCGAGGCGTTCGCCGATCTGCCGGTCGAGCCGGCCATGGCCGACGACGAGGAAACCGACGAAAGGGCGCTGCTGAACGGTCCGCAACTGGAAAATGAAGGCCTGTCGCAGGACGATATCGACGCCTTGTTCGACTAGCTCGAAATTCAGACGACGAAAGGCGGGGTTCGCCCGCTTCGCTCTCGCTTGCCTTCATGTCGCATGCTATATCTTGCCCGCGTGCCGGACGCCGCGTTCCGCGCGCGATTGACATATTTATGGACGCCCCGGGCGACATACCGCACATGAAACTGAGCGAGATTGCCGAAGCTCTCGACGCCCCGTTCTCCGGCGACGGGTCGATCGAGATCGCGCGCGCGGTCCATCCGGCCGAGGCGGAGTCGGCGACCGATCTGGCGCTTGCCATGGACAAGGAGATGCTCGAACTGCTCGGCGACTCGCCGGCCCGTGCGGCGGTCGTTTTCGACGGCGCCGGGGTGCCGGCGGACGCGCTCGATGGCTACATCGTGGTCGGACGCCCGCGTTACGCCATGGCCGGATTGATGGAGTTGTTCGAGAAGCCGGTCGATGCCCCGGACGGCATCCACCCGGCGGCGGTCATCAGCGAGGGCGCAAGCCTTGCACCATCGGCCGTGGTCGGCGCGCTCGCCTATGTCGGGCCGGGTGCGGAAATCGGCGAGAACACGATCGTCATGCCGCAGGCGACGGTCGGCGCGGAAGCGCGCATCGGGGCGGACTGCCTGTTGCATCCCGGCGCCAGGATCGGCGAGCGGGTGGTGCTGGGCGACCGGGTCATCGTCCACCACAATGCGAGCCTTGGCGCCGACGGGTTCAGCTTCGTGACCCCCGAAGTCGGCAGCGTCGAAACCGCGAAGGCCAAAGGCAAGGTCGAGGCGACCAACGTCGAGATCGTGCGGATCAACTCCATCGGCACGGTCGAGATCGGCGACGACGTCGAGATCGGCGCCTGCACGTCGCTCGACCGCGGCACGGTCAGCGCGACACGGGTCGGGCGCGGCACCAAGATCGATGATCTGGTGATGATCGGGCACAACGTCTTAATCGGCGAGAATTGCTTGGTCTGCGGCCAGGTCGGCATTGGCGGCAGCTCGAAGATCGGCGACCGCGTGGTGTTGGCGGGCAAGGTCGGGGTTGCCGATCATATCGAGGTCGGCGATGACGTGGTTGTCGGCGCTGGCTCTGGGGTCGTGACAGACTTGGCCTCGAAGGCCGTCTATGTCGGATCGCCCGCGATTCCGAAGCAGGACCTGGTGCGCCAAGTCATCAATATAAGGCGTTTGGATTCGATGATTTCCGATTTGCGCCAGCTCAAGAAGGCTGTGAAAGCTGTTGAATCTTCGACGAAAACGAGCTAACGAGACGAAATATTGGGGCCGGCGCGTGGAAATCGCGTCAATCGCCGAACAGGGAAATCGAGATGGCGGACATCGAAGGCGATATTTTCGATATCATCGCGGAAAAGGCTGCGGTCGATCGCGGGAAAATCCACGCCAACGCCAAGCTCGAGGAGTTGGAGGTCGAGTCGCTCGACGTGGTCGAGATCATCTTCGCCATCGAGGAGAAGTTCGACGTCGATATTCCATTCAACGCGAACGACCAGGAACTCGAATTCAAGACCGTCAACGACGTGGTCAAGGCGGTCGAAGGACTGATTGCCGAAAGCGCCGGGTGAACCCGGTTACCCGACATCTCGTGGCCATTGGTGCGACGCCATGAACAGGGTCGTCGTAACCGGCCTCGGCGTCATTTCGGCGGCCGGGCACAACGCTGCGGAATTCTGGAAGTCGGTTTCCGCTGGCCAATCCTCGATCGGCGACATCACCACGATTCCGACCGACCTGCTGACCATCGCCATCGGCGCCGAGGTCAAGGACTACGAGCCGACGGACCATTTCAGTGCCAAGGAACTCGGCCTGCTGGATCGCTTTTCCCAGTTCGGCCTGGTCGCGGCGCGCGAGGCGATTGCCGAATCCGGCATCTCCTTCGAGGGCGAACGCGGCGAGCGCACGGCGACGATCATCGGCTCCGGCGTCGGCGGCCAGGCGACGCTCGACGGCGCCTATTGGACAATTTACGCCGAGAAGAAGACGCGGCTGCATCCGTTCACCATTCCACGCCTGATGATCAACGCCGCGCCGAGCCAGATCACCATGGAGCACGGCATTACCGGTCCGGCCTATTCGCTCGCCAGCGCATGCTCGTCGGCGACCCACGCTATCGGTCATGCCTTTCACATGGTGCGCAGCGGCATGATGGACGCGGCCGTCACCGGCGGCGCCGAGGCGACGATCACCGTCGGCACGATGAAGGGCTGGGAAGCGCTCCGCGTGATGGCGACCGACACCTGCCGGCCGTTCTCGAAGGACCGGACCGGCATGGTGCTGGGCGAGGGGGCGGCGATCTTCGTATTGGAGACGCTCGAGAACGCCCAGGCCCGCGGCGCGAACATCTATGCCGAAATCTGCGGCTTGGGCATGAGCTCCGACGCAATGGATATCACCCTGCCGGATCCGAAAGGCGCCGCCCGCGCGATAACCGGGGCGCTGAAGGACGGCGGCCTGAACCCGGAGGACATCGATTACGTCAACGCGCACGGCACCGGGACCGCGGCCAACGACGTAAGCGAGACCAAGGCGCTGAAGTTGGCGTTCGGCGACCACGCCAAGAAGCTGGCGGTCTCGTCCTCGAAGTCGATGTTCGGACACGCGCTCGGCGGTGCGGGGGCGCTCGAGCTGGCGGTGACGATACTCGGCATTCGCGACGGCATCGCGGCGCCGACCGCCAACTACAACGAGCCCGATCCGGAATGCGATCTCGACTACGTGCCGAACGAGGCGCGCGAGATGAAGATCGGCGCCGCGATCTCCAACTCCTTCGCCTTCGGCGGCCTCAATGCGGTGGTCGCGGTCAAGGCGTTCGAGGGCTAAAGTCCCGGCGGTAGATCGTCATCGGGTCCCTGAGCGAGGGAACACCTTCCTTCATTGGAATCCAGCCTTGGCGCGGCATGATGCCCGAGGAGCTGTCCTCCGCGACATAAAGAGAGTCGAAGCCGAGTCGACGCGCCTCGTCCTCGACCGCGGTCACCAAGACCGAACCGATTCTCTCGCCACGACGGTCGCGGGCAACCACCAAGGCCGCCAGCCATGGCGACAAATGCCGATGAGTCTCGACGGACTCGGATTTGAGGGCCGCCGTGCCGACGACCTTTCCTTCGCCGTCGAGGGCAAGCAGACCGACCGGTAGTTCGTCGCGATTGCAGCACGCGGTCAGGTCGCGTTCCGCGTCGCCCGGTCCGTCCGGTCCATAGTACGGCTCCCACTCCTCGACAAACCATCGGACCAGGATCGGGATTGCTTCGGGGACGTCCGCGAGATGCACGATACGGAAATCGTCAGGCACTGCGCGCTGCCCTTGCCGGGCCGGCATATGATTGCCATTCCTCGCGGACGTCCGGATCCATTTCAACCGAGGAATAGCGCGCCGCGAGGCTGGCGAACTGCGCCGCGTCGAGCAGCCGGCCGAGCGCCCAGACCGCCATCGCCCGCACCAAGGGCGAGGCGTCGTCGAGCGCCCGCTCGGCGACCGGGACGAGCGACGCGTTTCCGGTATTGCCGATCGCGATCATCACGTTGCGAATGAGGCGGTCGCGGCCGGTGCGCTTGATCGCGGTCTTGCTGAACATTCGGCGGAACGCAGGGTCGTCGAGCTCGGCGAGCTCGGTAAGCGCCGGCGCTGCGAGCGCTTCTTTCGGTCGGAACGCGTCCTCGCGCGTCGGCGCCGCGAACTTGTTCCACGGGCAGACCGCGAGACAGTCGTCGCAGCCGTATATCCGGGTGCCGATGGCGGCGCGAAACTCGCGGTCGATATGCCCCTCGTGCTCGATGGTGAGGTAGGAGATGCAACGCCTGGCGTCGAGCCTGTACGGGCCCGCGAAGGCGTCGGTCGGACAGATATCGAGGCAGTTCGTGCAGGTGCCGCAACGGTCATCGCCCGGCTCGTCCGGCTCCAATGTCAGGTCGGTGTAGACCTCGCCGAGGAACAGCCACGAGCCGAACTCGGTCGATACCAGATTGGTGTGCTTGCCCTGCCAGCCGAGTCCGGCGAGCTCAGCCAGCGGTTTCTCCATCACCGGGGCGGTATCGACGAAGACCTTGACCTGGCAATCGAGGGTTTCCGCCATCCATCGCGCCAGGACCTTGAGCCGCTTCTTGATGACGTCGTGGTAGTCGCGGCCCTGGGCGTAGACCGAAATGTTGCCGCGCGCGTCCCGCCGCAGCGCTTCCAACCGATCCAGCGGGTTTTCGTCGGGGCCGTAATTGCACGCCAGCACGACGACGCTCCTGGCCTCGGGCCATAGGGTCGTCGGCGCCGCCCGGCGGTCGGCCTTGGCTTCGAGCCAACCCATATCGCCGTGGTGGCCTTTGGAGAGGAAACCGGCGAGCCCTGCTTGGGCATCGGCGCCGAGCTCCGGCGGCGCGAAGCCGACCGCGTCGAAGCCGATTTCCAGGGCCTTGTCGCGGATTGCCGCCTTGGCCATCTCGGGCCTATCCCCGGCCGCGGTAGGGGGCGACCTCTTGCTCGGGAATCCAGACGTCGTTGGGGGCCGGCCCGGTCTGGTAAAACACGTCGATCGGGATGCCGCCGCGCGGATACCAGTAGCCGCCGATGCGCAGCCATGTGGGTTCGACCGCCGTTTCCAGTCGCTTGGCGATGGCGACGGTGCAGTCCTCGTGGAACGCCGCATGGTTGCGGAACGAGCCAAGGAACAGCTTCAACGACTTGCTCTCCAGGATCGACTTCGCCGGCACGTAGTCGATCACCAGATGGGCGAAGTCGGGCTGGCCCGTGACCGGACAGAGCGAGGTGAATTCGGGGCACGCGAAGCGCACCAGGTAGGGCGCCTCGGGGTGCGGGTTCGGCACGACCTCGAGCTCCGCCTCGTCGGGCGAGGCCGGCAGCTCGGCCTTGTCGCCGAGCTTGGTCAGGTTCTCGTAAATCGGTTTGCTCATCGCGTCAGCCTTTTGCCCGGATCATAAGCGAGACCGGTCCCAGGGTCACGCAGACAGGGTCATGCCGGGTGCAGCAGGCAACAGTCGCCGTAGGAATAGAACCGGTAGCCCGCACGCTTGGCGTGTTCGTAGGCGACCTTCATCCGCTCGGTGCCGGCGAAGGCCGAGACCAGCACGAACAGGGTCGAGCGCGGCAGGTGGAAGTTGGTGAGGAACAGGTCGACCGCCTTGAACCGATAGCCCGGCTTGATGAACAAGTCGGTTTCGCCGTCGAAGGGGTGGACGATGCCGTCCTCGTCAGCCGTGGTTTCCAGCAGCCGCAACGCCGTCGAGCCGACCGCTATCACGCGACCGCCGGCTTGGCGCGCGGCATTGATCAGGTCGGCGGCGGTCCTGTCGAGGCTCGCGGTTTCCGCATGCATTACGTGGTCGTCCAACGCCTCGGCCTTGATCGGCAGGAACGTGCCGGCGCCGACGTGCAGGGTTACCGTGGCCCGGCCGACGCCCCGCTCGTCGAGCGCACTCAATAAGGAGTCGGTGAAATGCAGGCCCGCCGTCGGCGCAGCGACGGCGCCGTCGTGCGCCGCATAAACCGTCTGGTAGTCGGTGAAATCCTGCCGGTCCGGTGCGTCCCGGCGGATATAGGGCGGTAACGGCATTGCCCCGTGTCGGTGCAGCGCCTCGCCAAGTTCCGCCGCATCCAAGGAAAAGGCGAGGGTTACCTCGCCGCCTTCGTCCTTGTCGTGCACGTGGGCTGAGAGGTCGGCCGAGAATTCGATTCGGTCGCCGGGCTTGAGCCGGCGCGCCGGCCTGGCGAAGCCACGCCAGGCGCCATCGGGCAGTGCGCGCAATAGAGTGACCTCGACCGCGACCTCGCCGCGCCGGCCCGAGAGCCGCGCCGGAATCACCCGCGTGTCGTTGAACACCATGACGTCGCCGGGCCGCAGGATTTTCGGCAGGTCGCCGACGGTGCGGTCCCGGAGCGTGTCGCTTCCCCCGGGGTCGACCTCCAACAGTCGCGCCGCGTCGCGCGGCGATACCGGGTGCTGCGCGATCATTTCGCACGGCAAGTCGAATTCGAAATTGGAGGTTTTCACGGGCGTGTTGCCCCATGCCTCGCCCGGCTACTTGCCCCGGCGGTGCCGCGCGCGCCATTCCCACGGCAACTCGAAGCTGCCCTTGTAGAGGCCGTGGCGGCCTTTGCGGGCCGTTCGCTGCTGCGTTGCGAAGCGCTTCTCGAAACCCGGGCGCGGCAATGCCCAGCCGGTGTGCACCATGTTGGTCGACAGGTCGAAGCCGCCGGCGGCACAATTCGCGACCACGCAGCCGTCTCGCTTCTCCCCGGTCGGCGTGCATCGCACGGTGGCGCCGGCCAGCAGGTCCATCAGCGCGGTCTTCGAGATATGTCCACAATCGTATGTGCGTCCACCCTTGAAGGTGCAGGTCTGTGCTTTTTCCGGCGCGTCGATCCCGGCGAGGCAATAACGCTTGCCGCCGAGCTCGATGATGTCGCCGGCGAGCGCCTGGGCGGTTCCGCTGTCGGCTGCTGCCACCGCGCCCACGTATGCGGCGACGAAGATCGACGCCAGTATGGTGACGATTATCGTCTTAAAATTCATAGCGCCCAATCAGCTCCAACACCGCGTCGCGCTGGATTTCGTCCAACGTGGCGAACCCGTCGCTCTTGAGGAACTCGGCTTCGAGCGGATTCTGGCTGCGGCCGAACTGCACCAGCGTGCGCGCCATGTCGGCGCCGACGATCGCCTCGAGCTCGATCTCGAAGCGCTTCAGGATGTTGGTTTCAAGCGCTGCCATCGGGGCTCAGATGTAAACGCGGAAGTCCGATAAATCAACGGATCGCGCCGCCTTCGGTGCGGCGCTTTGCCCCATGTTGTGCCGCAACCCGGCTGCGGTCATAATTTGCCGACTCCCCTTATATGTAGTGGTCGCTGAAACTTGCCTGACTTCACGCTATACGACTATGTCGCGGCGCCTTGGTTCTTCCTGTGTTGGATCGGCTACACGCTGTATTCGGACGGGCCGGGCGTGGCGCAGGGCAATCTGACCGGCGTGATGAAGCGGCGACGACTGGAGTGGATGACCCGCATGCTCGGCCGTGAAAATCGAATAGTCGACATTCAGGTGGTCAACAGCCTGCTGCGCAACGCGTCGTTTTTTGCGTCGACCTCGATCCTGATATTGGCCGGTTTGATCACCCTTTTGGGCGCGACCGAAAAGGCGATCGCGTTCCTGACCCATATTCCGTTCTCGGTCGAGACCTCGCGCCAGGTTTGGGAGTTCAAGATCCTCGCCCTGATCGTCAGTTTCGTATACGCGTTCTTCAAATTCGGCTGGGCGATGCGCCAGCTGAATTACTGTGCGATCATGATTGGCGCGGCCGGGCCGGCCGGCGAGATCGGCGAGGCCGATCGGACCCTTGCGCAAAATGCGGCGCAGATCGCCTCGCAAGCCGCCCTCCATTCCAACCGCGGCATCCGCGCCTATTATTTCGGGTTGGCACTGCTGGTCTGGTTCCTTCATCCCCTGGTCCTTGTTCCGACCGCCATTTTCGTGGTGTTGGTCCTCTACCGCCGCGAGTTCCGGTCGCACACCCTGAACTTCCTGGATTTGGGCGAAAGCGCATGACGGGTCCGAGCTTCCCAAGAGACGATGTCCTGCTCACCGTCGAGGAGATGGCGCGGGCCGACCAGGCGACGATCGCCGGCGGCACCCCGGGCGAGCAACTGATGGAGGCCGCCGGCGGCGCCGTCGCTGCGGCGGTCCGGGATCTCGGCGATAAACGTCCGGTGGCCGTGCTGTGCGGGCCCGGCAACAACGGCGGCGACGGCTTCGTCGCGGCGCGGCTGCTGGTGGACGAGGGATGGCCGGTGCGCCTCGCGCTCCTGGGCCCGGCCGACAGCCTTACCGGCGACGCCAAGACCAACGCCGGGCGCTGGCAGGGCGAGGTCGAGGCGCTGTCGCCGACGGCGCTGGGCGATACCGAGATCGTCGTCGACGCCATCTTCGGCGCCGGCCTGTCGCGCGAGATCGATGGCGTCGTGACCGAAACCGTCGAGGCGATCGGGGATCGGGTCTGCATCGCGGTCGACACGCCAAGCGGCGTTCACGGCAACACCGGCGAGGTCATGGGGATCGCGCCCAAGGCGACGACAACCGTCACCTTCTTCCGCCGCAAGCCGGGGCATCTGCTGTTGCCGGGCCGGACCCATTGCGGCGAGGTTCGGGTCGCCGATATCGGTATTCCCGACAGCGCGCTCGACGACATCGCGCCGCACCAAGCGGAGAACGGACCGGGGCTGTGGCTCGAGCGCTACCCGTGGCCGGCGGCGGACGCGCACAAGTACTCGCGCGGCCACGCGGTCGTCGCCGGCGGGGCCGAGATGACCGGGGCGGCCCGCCTGGCGGCGAAGGCGGCGTTGAGGGTCGGCGCCGGCATCGTGTCCGTCGCGGTGCCGGCGGAGGCGGCGATCATCTATCGTATCACGCTGCCCGGGATTCTGGTCCGTTCGATCCGCGATACCGGCATGTTCGGCGAGGTGATCGAAGAGGAGCGCGTCACCGCGACCCTCGTCGGGCCCGGCAATGAGGTCAACCCGGCGACCCGCGAGCGGGCGCTGGCGGCGCTGCGCTCGGGCAAGGGGGTGGTGCTCGACGCCGACGCGTTGAGCGCGTTCGAGCCGACCCGCGATCTGTTGTACTCGTCGATCGAGGGACCCTGTGTGCTGACCCCGCACGAAGGCGAGTTCCGGCGGCTGTTCGACTTGACCGGCGATCGGTTGACGCGGGTGCGCGAGGCGGCCGCGCTCTGCGGCGCGGTGGTCCTGCTCAAAGGTCCGGATACGGTGATCGCTGCCCCCGACGGCCGCGCCGTGATCAACGAGAACGCGCCGCCCGATCTCGCGACAGCGGGGGCGGGGGACGTGCTCGCCGGATTCGTATTGGGGCTCCTGGCGCAGGGCATGGACCCGTTCGATGCCGCGTGCGCCGGGGCCTGGCTGCATGGCGCCGCCGCGGCCGAGGTCGGCCACGGCCTGATCGCCGAGGATTTGGGCGATATGTTGCCTGCGGTCTTGCGCAAACTGGCAGCAGAACAAAAATAATAGCCATGAGCGGTCAGCCCTCCTTCTTCGATCGCCTGCTCGGCAAATGGCGTGACATCGCCGGGTCGAGCACCGGTGAGCCGAGTGCGGACCTCGCCGGCGAAGGCGACATCGACCGGCTGCACGAGCAGATGCAGGCCTGTCTCGACGCCAAAGGCGGTGAGGTCTCGGCCCGGGTGCGCGCCGCCGGATTGGGGCGCAGCTACCTCGGGCTCGACGACACTGGCCGCGAGCGGTTCCTCAAGATTCTGGCCGAGGAATTCGACGCCGACCCGGTGGCGGTCGAAAGGGCGATCGCGGCCCTTGGCGAAGCCAGTCCCCACGAAGTCAGGGGCGCCCAGAATGTGTTGCGCCAGACGTTGGAACCGCCGCGGCGCAGGCTGCTGACCCAATTCAACGGTTTGCCGGAAGGGGTCAAGTTCCTGGTCGACCTGCGCGCCGATCTGGTGTCGCTGAGGGAAAAGAACCCGGCCTTCCGGGCGCTCGACGACGACCTGCGCGAGATGCTGGGCGCCTGGTTCGACGTCGGTTTTCTCGATCTCCGGCGGATCACCTGGAACGCGTCGGCGGCATTGTTGGAAAAATTGATCGCGTACGAGGCGGTGCATGAGATCCGAAGCTGGGACGACCTCAAGAACCGGCTCGACTCCGATCGTCGGTGCTTCGCCTACTTCCATCCGCGGATGCCGGACGAGCCGCTGATCTTCGTCGAGGTGGCGCTGGTCAACGGCCTTGCCGGCAACATCGCGGAGTTGCTCGACGAGCGCGCGCCGGTCGCGAATCCGGTCGAGGCCGATACCGCGATCTTCTATTCGATCTCCAATGCCCAAAAAGGGCTCGCCGGAATCAGCTTCGGTGGCTTTCTGATCAAGCGGGTGGTCGACGTATTGATAGGCGAGTTGAAATCGCTCAAGACCTTCGCGACGTTGTCGCCGGTTCCGAGTTTTCGCCGCTGGCTCCTCGGCCGCGTCGAGGCCGGCGAGGAACTGCTGAGCGACGACGAGCGGACCGCACTCGCCGAAGCAGCCGGGGCCGCGGACGGCCAGGATCCGCTGGCCGCGATCCTCAACGATTCGACGTGGCTCGGCGACGCGGAGCGTGCGGCGCTGGTCGAGAAGCCGCTGATGCGGCTCTGCGCGCACTACCTGTTGAACGAGACCGGTCGCGGCGGCCGTGCGCTCGACCCGGTGGCGAACTTCCACCTGACCAATGGCGCGCTTGTCGAGCGGTTGTGCTGGCGCGCCAATACCTCCGAGCAGGGTTTCGCGCGGTCGGCCGGCATCATGGTGAATTACCTTTACGACCTCGATAAGATCGAAGGCAACCACGAGGCCTATAGCGGCGACGGCAAAGTGATTGCGTCGAACAGCGTTAACAGATTATTAAAAGGGTAAGTTGATTATAATGTGCGTCCGCGGCATCCCGGCTGCGGCACACGATAAGAATAAAACGGGGGAGCGCGTTGTCTGCCAAGAATATCTTTCTGTCGGGCAAATCCCGGGCGGCGTTCGTCGGCTTTCGGGGCAGGCAACGATCCAGCATGTTCTTCAAGCGCGGGCATGCGTTGGAATACATCCGCCGGGGCTCGATCTTCCAACGGACCCACGCGGACACCATGGTGGAGACGGCGCGTGTCATCGGCGTCTCGAGCGACAGCTTCGGGATTCCCCACGTGCGCTACGAGGTCAGGTTCGGCAAAAGCAAGCGCCCGGTGACCTATTTCGACGGTCCGCGTACCCTGTCGCTATCGACCTTCACCGACACCTACCGCGAGCGCGGCGACTAGGGCCTGTACCCAAACCTAAATGGACTGCGCCGGAGCCCTAGGGTTTGCTTGACCAAGGGGGCGGCTGTTCTTATACAGGACCGCCCGTCGGGCCGGTGATGTCATCCGTTTTCCGCGGGCGTGGCGGAATTGGTAGACGCGCGTGGTTTAGGACCACGTGGAGAAATCCGTGGGGGTTCAAGTCCCTCCGCCCGCACCATCCACCCGACGCGGCGGGCCGGCGATTGCAGAACAACCCCGAGGCTTCGGTTAAAGGCGAACGAGTAGTCCCATGCAGGTGACCGAAAAGAAAAACGAGGGCTTGAGCCGCGAGTTTGCGATCACGGTGCCGGCCGAGGAAATCGAGGCCCGGGTGACCGCGCGCCTGGAAGAGCTCAACAGCCAAGTCAACATCCCGGGCTTCCGGCCGGGCAAGGTACCGGTCGCGCTACTACGCCAGCGTTACGGCCAGGCGGTGCTCGGGGAGGTGGTCGAGCACGCGGTCGCCGAAACGTCCTCCCAGGCGATCGCCGAGCGCAGCCTGCAGCCGGCGATGCAGCCCAAGATCGACGTCACCAGTTTCGAGGACGGCAAGGACCTGGAATTCACCATCGCCGTCGAGGTGATGCCGACGATCGAGCCGGCCGATCTGAAGGGGATCGAGCTCGAACGTTTGACCGCGCCGGTCGGCGACGAGGAGGTCGATCGCGCGGTCGCGGGAATGGCCGGCGAATTCGCCCGCTCGGAGCCGATCGAGACGCCGCGTCCGGCCAAGGACGGCGATGTCGTGGTGCTCGACTTCGAGGGCAAGATCGACGGCGCGATCTTCGAGGGCGGCGCCGCCAAGGATTTCAATCTGACGCTCGGGTCCGGCCGTTTCATCCCGGGCTTCGAAGATCAGTTGGTCGGCGCCAACGCGGGCGACGCCAAGCAGGTCAAGGTCACCTTCCCGGCGGATTATCAGAGTGAGGAGCTGGCCGGGAAGGACGCGGTGTTCGACGTGACGGTGAAGGAAATCCGCGAGCCGGTCGAAACCAAGGTCGACGACGATCTGGCGAAGTCGCTCGGCCTGGACAGTCTGGACGACCTCAGGAAGAACATCCGCGAGCGGATCGAAAACGATTACGGCCAGGTCTCGCGCGGCCGGATGAAGCGGCAATTGCTCGACAAGCTCGACGAGATGCACGATTTCGAGGTCCCACCGGGCATGGTCGAGGCGGAAACCAAGTCGATCTGGGAGCAATTCGAGGAAGCGCGCCGCGAGGGGCGTCTCGACCAGGACGAAATGGACAAGGACGAGGACGAGCTCAAGGCCGACTATGAGAAAATCGCCGGCCGCAGGGTCCTCCTCGGCCTGCTGCTCTCCGAGATCGGCAAGAAGAACAACATCGAGGTGACCGCCGAGGAGCTCAACCGGGTGCTTTTGCAGGAAGCGCAGAAATACCCCGGCAGCGAGCGCGACATCCTCGAGTACTATCAGAAGAACGAGCAGGCGATGGCGGCGCTGCGCGCTCCCTTGTTCGAGGAGAAGGTCGTCGATTTCATCTTCGAGATGGCCGACATCACGGAACGCGAGATCACCAGCGAGGAACTGCTCGCGCCGCCGGAAGAACCGGACGCTGGTGACGCCAAAAAGAAGCCCGCGACGAAGAAAAGCGCCAAGAAATCCCCGAAGGCGTCGGCCAAGGCCGACAAGGACGACAAGTCCAAGGCGAAATCCAAATCCAAGGCCGAATCCAACGCCAAGGCGGGGAAGACCGCGGCGAAGGGCAAGGACAAATAACCGGCCGGTACGAGTGCGACCGCCGGATAATCAACACGGACGCTGATCAATGCGTGACCCATTCGAAGTCTACAACAACACCCTGGTGCCGATGGTGGTCGAGCAGACCAACCGCGGCGAGCGCGCCTACGATATCTTTTCCCGGCTGCTGAAGGAGCGCATCGTGTTCCTGACCGGCGCGGTCAACGACGATGTCGCGAGCCTGATCTCGGCCCAAATGCTGTACCTGGAAAGCGAGAACCCGAGCAAGGATATCGCGCTCTATATCAATTCGCCGGGCGGCATCGTGACATCGGGGCTCTCGGTCTACGACACCATGCAGTACATCAGGCCGGATGTGGCGACCGTATGCCTCGGCCAGGCCGCCTCGATGGGATCGCTGCTGCTCTCCGCTGGTGCCAAGGAGAAGCGTTTCTGCTTGCCGAACAGCCGGATCATGATGCATCAGCCGTCGGGCGGGTTTCAGGGCCAGGCGACGGACATCGAGATCCACGCGCGCGAGATTATCAACCTGCGCGCCCGGCTCAACGAGATCTACATGAAACATACCGGCCAAGACATCGAGACCATCGACGCCTCAGTCGAGCGCGACAAGTTCATGTCGCCCGAGGAAGCGCTGGAGTTCGGCCTGGTCGACGAGATCGTCGAAAAGCGGCCGGATCTGCCCGAAGACGCGAAGGATAACGGCAACGGAGACGACAGCGCCGAGAAGGCCGACAAGCCGGATAAGTAAAAGCCGGAATGTCGATTCGGCAGATTGCCGTTCGATGGCACGGCAATTGCGATTCCGAATTACACCGGTTCACTTGTGCGGCTAAATCATCTAAGTCATTGAAATGATAGAATTAACTCTCTATCAAGGATTGTATGGCAGGTTTTTTGTGTTTGTCGGCCGGGAGGCGTATTGTCTAATCTGACTGCGGCGCAGTTTTGGGCAACGAACGGAAGCATGCCTGATGAGTAAGTCCAGCGGGGGCGAGTCGAAGAACACGCTTTATTGCTCGTTCTGCGGTAAAAGCCAGCACGAGGTGCGCAAGCTCATTGCGGGCCCGACCGTATTCATCTGCGATGAATGCGTCGAACTGTGCATGGACATCATCAAGGAGGACCACAAGGCGACGGTCTCCAAGTCGAGCGACGGGGTGCCGACGCCGAAGGAAATCCGCCAGGTCCTCGACGATTACGTCATCGGTCAGAGCTATGCCAAGCGGGTGCTCTCGGTGGCGGTGCACAATCATTACAAGCGGCTGGCCCAGGGCAACCGCAACAGCGACGTCGAACTCGCCAAGTCGAACATCCTGTTGGTCGGCCCGACCGGCTGCGGCAAGACGCTGCTGGCCCAGACCCTGGCGCGGATCCTCGATGTGCCGTTCACGATGGCCGATGCGACGACCCTGACCGAAGCCGGCTATGTCGGCGAGGACGTCGAGAATATCATCCTCAAGCTGCTGCAGGCCGCGGACTACAACGTCGAGCGCGCGCAGCGCGGCATCGTCTATATCGACGAGGTCGACAAGATCAGCCGCAAATCCGACAACCCGTCGATCACCCGCGACGTCTCGGGCGAGGGCGTACAGCAGGCGCTGTTGAAGATCATGGAAGGAACCGTGGCGAGCGTGCCCCCGCAGGGCGGGCGCAAGCACCCGCAGCAGGAATTCCTCCAGGTCGATACCACCAATATCCTGTTCGTCTGCGGCGGTGCGTTCTCGGGCCTCGAGAAGATCATCTCGCAGCGCCACAAGGGCTCGTCGATCGGCTTCGGCGCCGACGTGCGCGGACCCGAGGATCGCCAGATCGGCGACATCCTGCAGGACGTGGAGCCTGAGGACCTGTTGAAGTTCGGCCTGATCCCGGAGTTCGTCGGCCGGCTGCCGGTGATCGCAACGCTGACGGACCTCGACGAGGATGCGCTGGTCGAAATCCTGATCCGGCCGCGCAACGCGCTCATCAAGCAATATCAGCGCCTGTTCGAAATGGAGGGCGTACAGCTCGAATTCGCCGAGGACGCGCTCCGCGCCATCGCCGAGAAGGCGATCTTGCGCAAGACCGGCGCGCGCGGCCTGCGCTCGATCATGGAAGCGATCCTGCTCGACCCGATGTACGAACTGCCCGGCTTGGAGGGCGCCGAAGAGATCGTCATCAACCGCGAAGTGGTCGAGGGCAACATCGAACCGCTTTATATCTACAGTGATCGGCGCGAGGATCTGGAGTCGAGCGCCTGACGTTCCGCCGTTGTTCTCTTGAATGGCCGGACCCCGAGGGCCATTTCTAGGTTTGGGCCTTCTATTCAGTGCGATCCGTCCGGGACGGGCGGGCAACAGACGAAAGAGATTTCATGTTTGAGTCGACTCGCGACCAGAACTTCCCCGTTTTGCCACTGAGGGACATCGTCGTCTTTCCGCACATGATCGTGCCGCTGTTCGTCGGGCGCGAGAAGTCCGTGTGCGCGCTCGAAGACGTGATGAACGACGACAAACAGATTCTGCTGGTGACTCAAAAGAACGCGGCACAGGACGATCCGGAGACCGCGGATATCTTCACCGTGGGTACGATCGCCACGGTGCTTCAGCTGCTCAAGCTGCCGGACGGCACGGTCAAGGTCTTGGTCGAGGGCAATCAGCGCGCCCGGATCGAGCGCTACATCGACAACGACGAGTTCTTCGAGGCCCATGCGGAGTTGATCGACGATGACGTCGGCGAGGCCGAAGAGCTGGAGGCGCTAACCCGCGCCGTGATCGCCGAGTTCGAGCAATACATCAAGCTCAACAAGAAGGTGCCCTCCGAGGTCCTGATCTCGGTCAACCAGATCGACAACCCGGGCAAGCTCGCCGACACGGTGGCGCAGCACCTGACCCTGAAAATCCCTGAAAAGCAGGAATTGCTGGAAACCGCACGGGTCAGCGAGCGGCTCGAACGCGTTTACTCCTTCATGGAAGGCGAGATCAGCGTGATGCAGGTCGAGAAGCGCATTCGCAGCCGCGTCAAGCGCCAGATGGAGAAGACCCAGCGCGAGTATTACCTCAACGAACAACTCAAGGCGATCCAGAAGGAACTCGGCGATAGCGAAGAGGGACGCGACGAACTGGCCGAGCTCGAGGACCGGATCAAGGAAACCAAGTTCTCCAAGGAGGCGCGCGAAAAGGCGCACGCGGAACTCAAAAAGCTACGCGCGATGAGCCCGATGTCGGCCGAGTCCACGGTGGTGCGCAACTATCTCGACTGGCTGCTGGCGATTCCCTGGAAGAAGCGTAGCCGCATAAAGCGCGACCTGAACGCGGCGCTAGTCGTGCTCGACGAGGACCACTACAGCCTCGAGAAGGTCAAGGACAGGATCCTCGAATACCTCGCGGTGCAGCAGCGGATGCGCAAGGTGAAGGGGCCGATCCTTTGCCTCGTCGGACCGCCGGGCGTCGGCAAGACGTCGCTCGGAAAGTCGATCGCCCGGGCGACGGGCCGCAGTTTCGTCCGCATGTCGCTCGGCGGGGTGCGCGACGAGGCCGAGATCCGCGGTCACCGCCGCACCTATATCGGCTCGATGCCCGGCAAGGTGCTCCAGGGCATGAAGAAGGCGAAGGCGTCGAACCCGCTGTTCTTGCTCGACGAGATCGACAAGCTCGGCGCCGATTGGCGCGGCGATCCGACGTCGGCCTTGCTCGAGGTGCTCGACCCGGAACAGAACAACACCTTCAACGACCACTATCTCGAGGTCGACTACGACCTCAGCGACGTGATGTTCGTGACCACCGCGAACACGCTTCGCATGCCGCCTGCGTTGATGGACCGCATGGAGATCATTCGCATCCCGGGCTACACCGAGGACGAGAAGATCCAGATCGCGAAGCGCCACCTCCTGCCGAAGCAGATCAAGGAGAACGGCCTGAAGGAAGACGAGTGGTCGATGAGCGACGGCGCGTTGCGCGACATCATCCGCTACTACACGCGCGAGGCCGGGGTGCGCAATCTCGAGCGCGAGATCGCCAATCTGGCGCGCAAGTCGATCAAGGAAATCTTGATGAAGCCGGACGTCAACAAGATCAAAGTGACGCCGCGCAATCTCGAGAAATTCCTTGGGGTCAGGAAACACCGTTATGGCGAGATCGAGGAAGAGAACCTGATCGGCGTCGTGACCGGGCTCGCTTGGACCGAAGTCGGCGGCGAATTGCTGACCATCGAGTCGGTGATCGTTCCCGGCAAGGGCAAGATTTACAAGACCGGCAAGCTCGGCGACGTGATGCAGGAATCGGTCCAGGCTTCCGAGAGCTACGTGAAGAGCCGGGCGCCGTCGCTCGGCATCAGGCCGACCCGGTTCGAATCGATCGACATTCACGTCCATATTGCCGAGGGTGCCACGCCGAAGGACGGTCCGTCGGCCGGCGTGGCGATGGTGACGTCGATCGTCTCGGTGTTGACCGGCATCCCGGTGCGCAAGGACGTGGCGATGACCGGCGAGATTACGCTACGCGGCCGGGTGTTGCCGATCGGCGGACTGAAGGAAAAGCTGCTTGCGGCACTCCGCGGCGGGATCAAGAAGGTCCTGATCCCAAGGGATAACGTCAAGGACCTGGCGGAAATTCCCAATAATATAAAACGTCACCTGGAAATCGAGTCGATCGGCACACTCGACGAAGTGCTCGAACAGGCGCTGACCGAATCGATCACTCCGATCGAGTGGGATCCCGTGGACGAGGATGTAAAAACAGTGCCCGCGGCCGCCGACGAGGACGGCAGCGGCACGGTGACGACCCACTGAGCCCGCCGTTCGATACCCGGCAAATCGCTGGTTGTAAACGGAAATCCGCGCTGAGACAAAAAAAAGCGCGGATTTCTGCGGTTCTGGCGTTGACGCGGGCTAAAAAATCCCTATAAACTCCGCCGTGCTTTAGCGGACACTGATTTCGGTTCAACGCAACTCTATCCCTATTTTGAAGGGGGGTCCTCACAGTGAACAAAAACGATCTCGTTGCTGCTGTTGCAGGTGGTTCGGGTCTTTCCAAAGCCGACGCGGCCAGGGCCGTCGACGCTATTTTCGATAGCATCACCGGCGAGCTTACGGGCGGTGGTGAAGTCCGACTCGTCGGCTTCGGTACGTTTAGTGTCGCCAATCGCGCGGCGTCCCGAGGACGCAATCCGCGCACCGGCGAAGCCATCATGATCCCGGCTTCGCGGCAACCGAAGTTCAAGGCCGG
>JASLSL010000059.1 GCA_030743445.1 Alphaproteobacteria bacterium | reverse complement strand
GACCGACCAGGGTCAGCGCGGCGAACAGCACCATCACGCCCTGGGAGAAGTTGAACACGCCCGATGCCTTGAAGATCAGCACGAAGCCGAGCGCGACCAGCGAATACATCACGCCGGTCAACACCCCGTTGAACACGATCTCGAAGAAGAAAACCGGGAAATCGGCGGCCATGTTGACGAACGGTACGGTGAATACCGCGATGACTGCTTCCATGGCCCGGCGATCCCCTTCGCACCCTAGTCGTGCTGGGCCCCGAGATAGGCGTCGATGACTTCTTGGTTGTCGCGCACTTCGTCGGGCGTGCCGTCGGCGATCTTGCGTCCGTAATCGAGCACCACGACCCGGTCCGAGATGTCCATCACCACGCTCATGTCGTGCTCGATCAGCGCGATCGTGGTGCCGAACTCGTCGTTGACGTCGAGGATGAAGCGGCACATGTCCTCCTTCTCCTCGGAGTTCATGCCGGCCATCGGTTCGTCGAGCAGCAACAGGTCCGGCTCGGCGGCGAGCGCGCGGCCGAGCTCGACCCGCTTCTGCAGGCCATAGGGCAGCCGCCCGGCGGGAACCTTGCGGATCGCCTCGATCTCGAGGAAGTCGATCACCTTCTCGACGACGAGACGGTGCTCCAGCTCCTCGTTCTTGGCCGGGCCGAAATGCAGCGCCTGCCACAGGAAGTTCCGGTGCATCTTGGTGTTGCGCCCGGTCATGATGTTGTCGAGCGTGGTCATGCCCCTAAACAAGGCGATGTTCTGGAACGTGCGGGCGATGCCTTGGCGCGCCGTCTCGTCGGGCCGCATCTCGGGCCGGGTCTCGCCCTTGAAGGTGATCGTCCCCTCGTCCGGATGGTAGAAGCCGTTGATCACGTTCAGCATCGACGACTTGCCGGCACCGTTGGGGCCGATGATGCCGCGGATCTCGCCCTCGAGAATCTCGAAGCTGACGTGATCCAGCGCCTTCACGCCGCCGAAGTGGAGCGAGATGTCCTCGAGTCGCAGGAGGACGCCACCGATCTTGCGCTCGGGCTGGGGTGCGGCGACGACCTGCTTGGCGGTCGCGTCGGTGGTTGCGCTCCCGGTCATTCGGCGGCCTGCGCGACGGCGGCTTCGATGGTCTTGGCCTCGCGGATCTCGAGGTCGGCCGTGATCGAGCCGGTACGGCCGTCCTCGAAGGTGACCTCGGTGTCGATCTTACAGTGCGACGCGTCGGAATAGAGCGCGTCGATCAACGGCCCGTATTTCTCGTTGACCGTCCGCCGCCGGACCTTGCCGGTGCGGGTGATCTCGCCGTCGTCGGCGTCGAGCTCCTTGTGCAGGATCAGGAACCGATTGATCTGCGAGCCCGCCAGTTCCGGGTCGTCGGCGAGATCGCGGTTGACTTGGGCGACATGCTCTTGGATTACGTCATAGACCTTCGACAGGGACGCCAGTTCCTGATAGCTGGCATAGGAAACGCCGTTGCGCTCGGCCCAGTTGCCCATCGCCTGCAGATCGATGTTGATGAACGCCGCCGCATAGTCGCGGCCGTCGCCGAAGGTCACCGCCTCGAGGATGTTGGGGAAGAACTTGAGTTTGTTCTCGATGTACTTCGGCGCCAGCATGGTGCCGTCATTGAGGCGGCCGACATCCTTGGCGCGATCGATGATCTTCAGGTGCCCGTTGGCGTCGATGAAGCCCGCGTCGCCGGTATGACACCAGCCGTCCTCGGCCTTCATCTCGCTCGTCGCCTCGGGATTCTTGTAATACTCCTGGAAGATCCCGGCGCTCCTGAACATCACCTCGCCGTTGTCGTCGATCTTGACGTCGACTCCGGGGGCGGGAATCCCGACCGTGTCCGACTTGATCTCGCCGTTCGGCTGGATGGTGATGAACACGCTCGACTCGGTCATGCCGTAGAGCTGCTTCAGGTTGAGCCCGAGGCTGCGATAGAAATTGAAGATGTCGGGGCTGATCGCCTCGCCGGCGGTGTAGGCGATGCGCACCCGGCTCATCCCCAGCGTGTTCTTCAGCGGCGCGTAGACCAACAGGTTGCCGATGAAGTAGAGCAGCCGTTCGCCCAGGGTCAGGGGTTCGCGGTCCAAGATCTTCGGTCCGATGGTCTCGGCGACCTTCATGAAGTAATGGAACATCCACCGCTTGATCTTGCCCGCGTCCTCGATGCGGATCATCACCGTGGTCAGCAGGTTCTCGAAGATCCGCGGTGTCGCGAAGAAGTAGGACGGGCCGAGTTCGAATATGTCGGTCAGGACCGTATCGGCGGATTCCGGACAGGCGACGCAGAAGCCCGAGGTATAGGCCTGGCCGTACGAGAAGATGTGGTCGCCGATCCACGCCATCGGCAGGTAGGCGAGCATCTCGTCGGTTTCGTTCAGGCCCTCGAACTCGACCGCGCCGGCCGAGGTGCTGAGGATGTTGTGGTGGGTCAGGACGACGCCCTTGGGCTGGCCCGTGGTGCCCGAGGTGTAGAGGTAGATCGAGGTGTCGCTGCCCTTGCCCTTCTCGACCTCCTGATCGTAGAAGTCCGGATTGGCGGCATCGAACGCTTTGCCGGCGGCGATGCAGTCGGTGTAGTTCTGCAGGAAATCCTCGGTGTAGTCGCGCAGGCCCCGCGGATCGCAGTAGATCACGTGCTCGAGGGTCGGGCAGCGGTCCTTGACCTGGATTACCTTGTCGACCTGCTCCTGGTTCTCGACCACCGCGAAGCGCGAGCCCGCGTGATCCAGCACGTACTGCATCTCGTCGGCGACGGAATCCTGGTAGATCGGCACCGGAATGGCGCCGAGCACCTGGGCCGCGGTGATCGACCAGTAAAGCCGCGGCCGGTTGTCACCGATGATCGAGATCTTGTCGCCGCGCTCGAGCCCAGCCAGCTTCAGCCCGCAGGCGAGCGCGCGAATCTCGTCGGCGACCTCGGCCCAGGTCCAGGATTGCCAGATGCCGAGGTCCTTCTCGCGCATCGACGGGCGCTCGCCGCGATGCTCGACGTTGTATCTCAGCAGCTTCGGACCGGTATCGTGGACCGTTAGGTCGGGTACTCCAGAAGTGGCGCCGGCCATCTATCTTGTCCTCTCATCCGCCAAAGGAAGCTCCCAACCGCTGAGTAAGCGTGGCCCGCTTACCGCGGTACCGTATCGAGGACCCAACCGTTCAAACGGACGCGGGTTCAATCTCGATGTTGGACTTCCCTGTTCGTCCCCCCAAAATTCTTATTCGTAACGATATCCGCTACGTCGTTATTTTGTAACCGAAATCAGGCCCCGAAATCGGGTGGTCACTGGTACCCGTTGGGGGCTGGAAGGTCAAGCACCTGATCGGCGGACATCGAGAGATTGTGAAGGCCGGCAACTCGGTGGTTGGCGGCACTTTTAATCCGGGGGAAATGCGGTATATCTACGACCAAGGCGTCCCGCACCGGGACGCGGGAGCACATAAACCTTTTTGCATCACCACCACGCTTGAGGACGCCCAAACCATGACCGGTATCGGCCAAGATAGTCTGAAAACGCGCCGCACGCTGAAGGTCGGCGGGAAGTCCTACGATTACTACAGCCTCGAGGCCGCGGCCGAAGCCCTCGGCGCCGATATTTCCCGGTTGCCGTTCTCGCTCAAGGTGCTGCTCGAGAACCTGTTGCGCTTCGAGGACGGCCGCAGTGTGACGGTGGACGACGTCAAGGCCCTGGTCGCCTGGCTCGAGGCCCAGCGCAGCAGCGCCGAAGTCGCCTACCGGCCGGCCCGGGTATTACTGCAGGACTTCACCGGGGTCCCGGCGGTCGCCGACCTCGCCGCGATGCGCGAGGCGATGGTCCGCATGGGCGACGACCCCGAGAAGATCAACCCGCTGACCCCGGTCGACCTGGTGGTCGACCACTCGGTCCAGATCGACGCCTTCGGCACCGCCGAGGCCTTCGAGGTCAACGTCGAGAAGGAGTTCGAGCGCAACGGCGAGCGCTATTCCTTCCTGCGCTGGGGCCAGAGTGCCTTTGACAACTTCCGCATCGTGCCGCCCGGAACCGGCATCTGCCATCAAGTCAACCTCGAGTATCTCGCGCGCTGTGTGTGGGTGAGCGAAGATCCGGACGGCAAGACCGTCGCCTATCCCGACACCGTGGTCGGCACCGACAGCCACACCACCATGGTCAACGGCCTCGGCGTGCTCGGCTGGGGTGTCGGCGGCATCGAGGCCGAGGCGGCGATGCTCGGCCAGCTGATCTCGATGGTAATCCCCGAGGTCGTCGGCTTCCGGCTCGCCGGCGCGCCGCCCGAGGGGGCGACCGCGACCGATCTGGTGCTGACCGTGGTCCAGATGCTGCGGCAGAAGGGCGTGGTGCAGAAATTCGTCGAGTTCTACGGCCCCGGCCTCGACAATCTCTCGCTCGCCGACCAGGCGACGATCTCCAACATGGCGCCCGAATACGGCGCCACCTGCGGCATCTTCCCGATCGATCAGGAGACCATCAACTACCTCAACTTCACCGGGCGCGACGACGACCAGGTCAAGCTGGTCGAGGCCTACGCCAAGGCCCAGGGCATGTGGCGCGAGGCCGGATCGCCCGATCCGGTGTTCACCGACACGCTGGAACTCGACCTCGGCACCGTCGAGCCGTCGCTCGCCGGGCCGAAGCGGCCGCAGGATCGGGTGGTGCTCTCGGGCATGACCAAATCGATCGACGACGCGATGAAGGACATGGGCGCCGGCACATCGACCCCGGTCGAGGGCGAGGATTACAGCATCGATCCGGGCGACGTGGTGATCGCCGCGATCACCAGTTGTACCAACACCTCGAACCCGAGCGTGCTGATCGCCGCCGGGCTGGTCGCGAAGAAGGCCAACGAGAAGGGGCTCAAGGCCAAGCCCTGGGTCAAGACCTCGCTGGCGCCCGGCAGCCAGGTCGTCGCCGATTATCTCGAGGCGGCCGGGCTGCAGGAGCACCTCGACGCCCTCGGCTTCAACCTGGTCGGATTCGGCTGCACCACCTGCATCGGCAACTCCGGCCCGCTGCCGGAGGGGGTCCACGCGGCGATCGAGCAGGGCGACATCGCGGTCGGCGCGGTGCTCTCGGGCAACCGCAACTTCGAGGGACGGGTCCATCCGCTGACCAAGCTCAACTACCTCGCCTCGCCGCCGCTGGTCGTCGCCTATGCGCTGGCCGGCTCGACGACGGTCGATCTGGTGAACGATCCGCTCGGCGAGGACGGCGACGGCAACCCGGTCTACCTCAAGGATATCTGGCCGACCAACAAGGAGATCCAGGATACGCTCGGGGCCTCGCTGACGCCCGAGATGTTCCGCGCGCGCTACGACAACGTCGAGGAAGGCCCGGCGCCCTGGAACAAGATCAGCGTCCGCGAGGGCCAGACCTACGACTGGGACATGGGCTCGACCTACGTCCAGATGCCGCCGTTCTTCGACGACATGCCGCCGCAGCCGGAGGCGGTCAGCGACGTGCGCGGTGCGCGCCCGCTGATGCAACTCGGCGATTCGGTGACCACCGACCACATCTCCCCCGCCGGCTCTATCATGCGCGACAGCCCGGCCGGCGAGTTCCTGGTCGGTCACCAGGTGCGGCCGCAGGAGTTCAACTCCTACGGTGCGAGGCGCGGCAACCACGAGGTGATGATGCGCGGCACCTTCGCCAACATCCGGATTCGCAACGAGTTGGCGCCCGGCACCGAGGGCGGCGTCACCACCCACCATCCGGACGGCGGCGAGATGCCGGTCTTTGAGGCCGCGATGCAGTACATCGCCGACGGGGTGCCGCTGGTCGTCGTCGGCGGCAAGGAGTACGGCACCGGCTCGTCGCGCGATTGGGCCGCCAAGGGGACGCGGCTGCTTGGCGTCAAGGCGGTGATCGTCGAGAGCTTCGAGCGCATCCACCGCTCGAACCTGGTCGGCATGGGCGTGCTGCCGCTCGAGTTCCAGGACGGGGTCACCCGCGAGTCGCTCGAGCTCGACGGCAGCGAGAGTTTCGACATCACCGGGGTCGAGGCCGGCATCGAGCCCGGCATGGACGTCGCCTGCACGATCACCCGGGCCGACGGGTCGACGGAGGAGTTGACCCTGACCTGCCGGATCGACACGCTCGATGAGGTCGAGTACTTCCGCCACGGCGGTATCCTGCAATACGTCCTGCGCGATTTGATGGCGCCGGCGGCGGCGGCCTGACGATCCGGCGGCGTGGACGAGCGGGGCTTGGGTACCCAGGTATGCTCGCGCCTGCTTCACCTGAAGTTGATTGGTGCTTGGCGCCGCGCCGGGCTAATTATTTCCCTATTATGAGGGTGTGGTATCTTGCGATCTTCCTCGCCGTCGCCGGGATCGCAGGCACGGGGTCCGTGGCTGTCGCCGATTCCGACCGCCCGGTCGTCGTCGAATTGTTCACCAGCCAGGGCTGTTCGTCCTGTCCGCCGGCGGAGGCGTTTCTCGGCGATCTCGCCAAGCGCGAAGGGGTGATCGCGCTCGAGTACCACATCGACTATTGGGACTTCATCGGCTGGAAGGACCCGTTCGCCAAGCGCGAGTTCACCGACCGCCAGAAGGGCTACGTGCGCAGTCTCGGTGCGCGCTACGTTTACACCCCGCAGATGGTGATCGGCGGCGCCGTCCACGAGATCGGCTCCAGTCGCGAGCGGGTCGAGCATCGCATTCGCGCCGAGCGGGCGAAGACCATGTTCGGGCCGAAGCTCGAGGTCCGCAAACGCGACGGCAAGATCGTCGCCATGATCGGCAGCGGCCACGCGGTCGGCGAGTACGACGTCCTGTTCGTGACCTTCGACAAGCCGCACGTCACCACGGTCAAGCGCGGCGAGAACCGCGGCATGACCCTGACCAACGCCAACGTGGTGCGCGAGTACGAGTACGTCGGCAAATGGTCGGGTGCGGCGGTCGAGATCGAGATCCCGATCGCCGGCCGGCCCGGCGACGGCGGCTGCACCGTGATCGTGCAGAAGGGCCGCTTCGGCCCGATCATCGCCGCCGCGACCCTGCCGTTCGACGGCTAGGATTTCCTTTACTCGGGTCCCCCTCCCCCTACCCCCTCCCTCCCTCCAGGGGAGGGGAGTTAAGTTTGTAGGCTGCGCGATGTGTTCCCTCCCCCCGACGAGGGGGAGGGTTAGGGTGGGGGGACAGCCGAGTAATTACCGATTAGGACCCGAAGCCCTTCGCCATGACGGCGGCCATGCGCTTGGCGTGGCCGGGCGGGTCGGGCAGCGGTTCGCCCTCGAGGATCCGCGCCTGATCGAGCAACAGGTGCGCCGCGTCGGCGAGCGTGTCGGCGGCACCCTTCTCTTTCGCCGCCTCGGCGAGGCCGCGGATCAGCTCGTGGCCCGGATTGATCTCGAGGATCCGCGGGAAGGTCTGGTCGAGCTGGCCGTGCTGTTTCAGGAGCCGCTGCAGGTTCATGTCGAGGTCGCCTTCGTCGGCGACCAGGCAGACGGCGCTGTCGGTCAGGCGGTCCGAGGGCCGCACGTCCTTGACCTCCTCGCCGAGGGTCATTTTCAGCAGCGCCAAGAGCTCGCCCATGCCCTCGGCGTCGGCCTCGGCCGGTTTTTCTCCCTTGTCGTCCGTCGTGTCGTCGTCCGCCTCGATCTTGTCGAGGTCGGCGCCGCCCTGGGTCACCGAGCGAAACGGCGTGTCGCCGTAGGCGCCGACCGCGGGCAGCCAGAACTCGTCGACAGGATCGACCAGCAGCAGGACCTCGATGCCGCGGGCGCGGAAGCCTTCGAGCTGCGGGCTCTTCGCCACCGCCTCGATGTCCTCGCCGGTGATGTAATAGATCGCCTCCTGGCCGTCCTTCATGCGCTCGACATAGTCCGCGAGGCTGGTCAGGCCATCGGCCGTGGTCGACTTGAACCGCGCCAAGGCCAGCAGTTTCTCGCGGT
>JASLSL010000058.1 GCA_030743445.1 Alphaproteobacteria bacterium | reverse complement strand
AGCGTCGGCCGCGAGCGGGCGATCGCCGCCTATGGCGCCGAGGTCCGGCGGGTGCCCGGCACCTACGACGATTCCCTGAGGATCATGCAGACCGACGCGGCGGCGAACGGCTGGCAGGTGATCTCCGACACCGCCGGCAAGGACTACGGCCTAGTCCAGCTCCAGATCATCGCCGCCTATGGGGTGATGGCCGAGGAAGCGTTGATGCAGATGCCGGCCGAGGCGGTCCCGACCCATGTCATCGTCCAGGGCGGCATCGGCAGTCTTTGCGCCGGGGTGTTCGGGCGTCTCTGGGATCGGCTCGGCGCCGACCGGCCGGCCTTCATCGTGGTCGAACCGGACAAGGCGGATTGCCTCTACCGCAGCGCCGAGGCCGGCGCGCCGGCCAAAGTGCCGGGCAAACTCGATACGATGATGGCGTGCCTCGCCGCGGGCGAGGTGTGCTACCCGGCGTGGCGGATTCTGGAGGGTTGCGTCGATTGCTATATAGCGATCCCGGACGCCGCGGCGGTCCGCGCCATGCGCCGGCTTGCCGAGGGCGGGGCGGGCGATCCGCCGGTCGTTGCCGGGGAGTCCGGTTGCGCCGGGGTCGCCGGGCTGATGGCGCTCGCCGAGGCCGGTCGCGGCGGCGAAATTGGCCTCGATTCCGCCAGCCGCGTCCTCGTCATCGGCAGCGAGGGCGCCACCGACCCGGAGCTCTATGCCGAGATCGTGGGCAAATCGCCGGCGGAGGTTGTAGGCTAGGCGTCAAACCGCGAGCCCGCCGCAGCGCGGGCCGCTTTTCGGATGGGAGGACGCCACATGCCCAAGACCCCTGAATATTTCGTCGGCAAGACCATCGTCATCACCGGTGCGGCGAGCGGTATCGGCCGCGCGACCGGGGAAATCTTCGCGCGCGAGGGCGCCAACGTCGTTTGTGCCGACATCGACATCGAGGGTGCGGAGCGCACCGCGAACCAGATCACGCAAAAGGGCGGGGCGGCGCTCGCGACCGAGACCAACGTGACCGAGCGCAAGCAGGTCGAGGACTTGATCCAGCAGGCGCTCGACCAATTCGGGCGGATCGATTTCCTGTTCAACTCGGCGGGCGCGGCGGGACGGCGCTCGACCTTCCTCGAGATCGACGACGACTTGATGCGCCAGACTTACGATCTCAACGTCAACGGCGTTTTCTACTGCATGCAGTCGGTGCTGCCGCACATGTTGGAGAACGGCGCCGGCGTGATCGTCAATGTCGCCAGCATGTCGCACAAGCGGGGCGGGCCGGGGACCTCGGTGCACTACGCCTCGTCCAAGGGCGCGGTCTTGACCATGACCCTCGGCGTGGCGCGCGAGTTTGCCGACCGCGGAATCCGATGCCTTTCGATCTCGCCCGGGCCGATCAACACCGCGTTTCAGGCGGCGGCGAATACGTCGGAGGAAACCATGGCGCAGTTCCTCAATGACGTGCCGATGAAACGCTTCGGCGAGCCCGAGGAGATCGGCGAGTTGGTGCTATTCATGTGCTCGGATGCCTGCGGGTTCATGACCGCCGACACGGTCTACGTGAGCGGCGGCGGCGGCTGGCGCTGATCGGCGCCGATCCTTGCGGTGAAAGCGATGTCCGACGTAGCAGCCGAAAAACCGCGCGACTGGTCGAAGACCGCCGCCGGTTGGCGCAAGTGGTTCTATCTGGTCGAGAGCGCGGCCCAGCCGGTTAGCGACGCCTTGGTCGAGATGGCCGGGGTCGCCGAGGGGCACCGAGTGCTCGACCTCGCGACCGGCCTCGGCGAGCCCGCGGTGACCGCCGCAAGACGGGTCGGCCCGATGGGCCACGTTCTCGCCACCGACCGGACCCAGGCGATGCTCGATTTCGGCATCGAGCGGGCCGAGGCCGAAGACCTCGGCAATATCGAGTTCCGCATCATGGACATGACGGCGATCGACGTGCCGCGGGAGAGTTTCGATGCGGCGCTCTGCCGTTGGGGGCTGATGTTCGTGCCCGACCTGGTCGCGGTCTTAAGCGATATGCGCCAAGTCTTGAAGCCGGACGCCAGGTTCGCGACCGCGGTCTGGGGGCTGCCGGAGCGGGCGCCGTCCTCGAGCCTCGCCGGCCGGGTCATCAAGCAGGAGCTCGGCTTGGACTTCGACACCGAGGGGGCGAACACGCCCTTCGCGCTCTCGGATTCGAGCGTCACCCTCGGCGCCTTCAAGGCGGCCGGTTTCGGCGATATCGAAAGCCGGGCGGTCGACGTGCGCTACGTCTTCCAGTCGGCCGAGGAATACGCCCAGTTCCGCCGCGACCGCTCGTCCCTGCCGGGCAAGATCGAGCACCTGCCGAAAGTAGACCAGGAGCGCGCCTGGGCCGCGGTGGTCGAGGCGGCGCGTGACTGGGAGAGGGAGGACGGCAAGGTGGAAATGTCGAACGAGGCGGTCTGCGTCGCCGGCAAACGCTAGGCGATTCGGGGTCGTGGGTCGGTTCGTTGGATGCCCGCTTTTAGCCGAGGCTGTTGAAGAACTCCGCCCCGCCGCCCAAAACTTGACACTTCGCCGATTTGCCGAACAAGTTCGAAGTGCCGGGGAAATGGCGCGAAGGGGAGCGATAGGGATGACTGAAACCGCCACCACGGCGCGCGACATATCGATGAAGGGCGGCGGCTATTATTCCAAGGCCACCACCGGGGCCAAGCATGTCATCGATGGTGGCACGCCGATGATCCTGGAGGCGATCGCCTCGATGGACATCGCCGACGACGGGACGCCCTTCACCATGGCCGATTCAGGCTGCGCCGATGGCGGCACGTCGATTGCCATGGTCGGCGAGGTGTTGCGCGAAGTGCGCCGCCGCGCGCCGTCGCGCCCGATCCAGATGGTCTACACCGATTTGCCGCGCAACGATTTCAGCCAGCTGTTCCACAACATTCACGGTCAGACCGACCTCGCCACCTATATCGACGATATCGACGATCTTTTTGTCTTCGCCTCGGCCACCTCGTTCCACAAGCCGATGTTCCCGCCGGGATCGCTAAATTTGGGTTTCTCCGCGACCGCGTCCCATTACATCAGCGAAAAGCCGTGCGTGATCTCGAACCACGTCCACATGGTCGGGGCCGAGGGCGCGGAACGCGATGCCTATGTCGAGCGCGGCCGGCTCGATTGGGAAAGCATGTTGCTCGCCCGCGCCCGCGATTTGGCCACGGGCGGCAAACTGGCGCTGTTCAACTTCGGGATCGACGAGGAAGGGCGGTATTTGGGCGCGACCGGCGGTGTCAGCATGTTCGACACCTTCAATGAGATTTGGACCGAATTGAGGGACCAGGGCGTCATCACGGCGGCCGAATACCTCGACATCAATTTCCCGCAGTCCTACCGCACCGTCGAGCAATTCACCGCGCCCTTGGTCGAGGAAGACAACCCGGTC
>JASLSL010000057.1 GCA_030743445.1 Alphaproteobacteria bacterium | reverse complement strand
TCGAGGCGCTCGAGGAAGTCGCCGAGGGGATGTAGCGCCTCCTGCCATCCCCCTGGCAAAACCAACCTTTTGCCCAATACATTGTATGACGCGCCCGTCCGCGATATTTTTTGCGCCGCAGCATGCTGCATAACGGGGGCGCATGTCGGGAAAAACACCAGAGATCGCACGCACGGTCGCGGCCATGCGCGCACGCGTCGCGGCATGGCGCGAGGCCGGCGAGTCCATTGCCGTGGTGCCGACCATGGGGGCGCTCCACGCGGGCCACCTGGCCCTCGTCGAGGCGGCGATGCGGGACTGCGACCGGACCATCGTCACGATCTTCGTCAACCCGACCCAGTTCGGCGAGAACGAGGACCTCGACGCCTATCCGCGAACCGAGGATGGGGACTTGGCGAAACTCGCCGAGCTCGGCGCCGACCTCGCCTTCATCCCGGCGCTCTCGGAAATGTATCCGCATGGCTTCTCGACCCAGGTCACGGTCTCGGGACTGACCGAGGGCCTGTGCGGCCACGGCCGGCCGGCGCACTTCTCGGGCGTCGCCACGGTGGTCTCGAAGCTGTTCATCCAGGCCCAGGCGGACCGCGCCTATTTCGGCGAGAAGGACTACCAGCAGTGCCTGGTCGTCCGGCGCATGGCGCGCGACCTCGACATCCCGACCGAGGTCGTGGCGGTGCCGACCGTGCGCGAGGCCGACGGGCTGGCGCTTTCGTCGCGCAACGCCTATCTCGACGCGGTCCAGCGCGCCGCCGCCCCGGCGCTCTACCGTGTCCTCGGCGAGGTCGCCAAGCGGGTCGCCGGCGGCGCGGCCGTGGCCGAGGTCGTCGATTGGGGTGTGGCCGAGCTCGAGGCCGCCGGGTTCGACAAGGTCGATTATATCGACGTCTGCGACGCGGCCACGCTCGAACCCCTGGCCGAGGCCAGGGCCGAAGCCGTCACCGACCGGCCGGCCCGCGCCTTCGCCGCCGCCCTCCTCGGCACCACGCGGCTGATCGACAACGTGGCGGTCGGGTAGCGGGTTTCCCCAATACCGTCATTCCGGGGCGCGCGACGCGCGAACCCGGAATCCATGCCTGGGCCTTGTGGCCCCCTCGGTATTGCGTTCGCTGGCGATGCTCAGGCGTGGATTCCCGCTTTCGCGGGAATGACGGGCTATTCTATTCGAAATCTCACACCCCTAGCGGTGCCGGATCGGCTCGGCGTAGGCGAGCTCGACGTCCCACGGGAACAGGATCCAGGTGTCCTGGCTGACCTCGGTGATGAAGGTGTCGACCAGGGGACGGCCGGCGGGCTTGGCGTAGATCGTCGCGAAATGGGCCTTCGGCAGCCGCTCGCGCACCAGCTTGGCGGTTTCGCCGGTGTCGACCAGGTCGTCGACCAGCAGCCAGCCCGCGCCGTCGCCGGCGCCCGCGTCCTTCAGCACCTTGACCGCCCCCCGGTCCTTGTGCTCGTAGGACGCGACGCAGACCGTGTCGATCAGCCTGATGTCGAGCTCGCGGGCGACGATCGAGGCCGGCACCAGCCCGCCCCTTGTGACCGCGACGATGCCCTCGAACGGCCCGAGCTCCAACAGCCGCCAGGCGAGCGCCCGGGCGTTGCGGTGCAGCTCGTCCCACGAGACGGGGAATTCCTTGGTCTTGTCGTCGGCCATCGGTCCCTCTCCCCGGTAACTTAACCTCGCGGCCGGGGATCACCAATGGCGAACACGCCGGGCGCCGTGGTGCGGAGGGGCGGCGACGGGGCGTCGCAATCGCGGCAACAAAAAAGCCGGCTAACGCGAGCCGGCCTTCGAGCGAATTCGATCCCCAACCCTAGCGCACGAACAGGCGGACCTCGTTGTTCTCGGCCTCGGGGCTGGTGGTCTCGGAGAGCCGGATGCGGTTGTTCGGCAGGCCCATGTCCGAGAGCGCCCGGAGCACGCCCTGGGCGTTGCGCTTGGCCGCGGTCCGGTTGAGCGCGACCCGCGCCGGCGAGCCCTTCTGCGGGCTGACCGCGACCAGGTCGAAGGTCGCGTCGGGCTTGCGCTCGAGCGCCCGGCTGACCGCGTTGTAGAGCGCCTGCTGGTAGGGCACGTTCGGACGATCGAACTTGATGATCACGAGCGGCCGGTCGCCGGGCCTGGGACCGCCGCCGTTCTGCGCGCTCTGCAGGATCTGGGTCTGGGCGAAGGCGCGGCTCGCCAGGCTGGCGCCGTAGAGCTCGCCGTTCTTGATCGCGAGCGACAGGGTCGTCAGGTTGCGCCGTTCGAGATCGACATAGGTCGTCTGGCGGTTGATGTCGCTCGAGAGCTCGTTGAGCAACCGGTCGATCAGCACGATGGTGCGGTTGACCTCGTCCTCCAGGGCGCGGAGCCGCTCGTGGTCGGCGTCGACCGCGCCCGAAAGCGTGTAGGTCGCGCGCACGCTGTCGAGCAGGTAGCCCGCCATCGCGGCTTGGGAATCGACGTCGTTCGAGAGGTTGTTCATGTTCGAGACGTTGCCCTCGATCGCCTTGATCTGGTTCTGCGCCTCGCCCCACTGCTTGAGCAGCTGGGGATGGCCGGGCGTGGTCCCGCTCTGCAGCTTGGAGGTCATCTGGGCGACGATGTTGTGATAGAGCTGCGAGGAGCCGACGGTCGAGGTGCGGGCCTGGCGCATCCGCTGGTTCAGGCCGGCGATCGCCTTCTCGAGCTTGACCAGGTCGCCGCGCATCGCCTGGACCTTGTTGCCGACGAAGGTGCCGGTCGTGCCGGTCGGGCTGATGGTGGCGGTCGCCGGGCGGCTGGGTTGCGCGGCGGCGGCGCGTGGGACCCGAGGCGCCGGGCGGACGACGCGGGTGGTCGCCGGCCCGAGGGTCGGCGCGCTGGATTTCTCGGCTCTCGACGGCGGAATCTGAACCTTGGTGCCCGATCCCGAGGGATCGTCACCGGTCAGCGACGGCCACAGCGAGTCGATACTCTCGCAGCCGGCAAACAAAAATCCGCACGCCAATATGACGAGGAATTTCCTAATATCACCCATACCCAGCAGTGGCCCTGCACGTTATTTATTATAATTCGTGCGCATTATACTGCGAATTCACGTTTTTTTTCAAATCAAGTCAACAGAAATTGCAGTTAGACCGCAATTTCCATCTCGACTTGACTCGAAACCGAATGTGAACCCGCGACTCCCCTAAGGTGGGCAAGATACTACTTGAGCCCCGGTCCGGCGACAAGCGGATTCCCGGCTTTGCGCCGATTTCCGGGCGCTCGCGGGCGAATTCGCGAGCCCCTTCGCGGACCGCCTCTATCCCCTTGTATTGGTGTCCCCGCTTGAGTAGTGTCCCGACCCGCCGAAGCGCCCGTAGCTCAATTGGATAGAGCGTCTGACTACGGATCAGGAGGTTGGGGGTTCGAGTCCTCCCGGGCGCGCCAGTTCTTGTCTTGATTCCCGCCCTTCGTCGCCCCGTGCTAACCTTTCGCCGACAGCGGAGGACACATGACCGACGACCTGAACATCGATCCCTATTGGTGGCGGGCAGCACCGATGCAGGAAACGTTGGAGCGCGCGCTGCCCGAGTCGGTCGACGTCGCCATCGTCGGCGCCGGGTACGCCGGGCTAAGCGCGGCGCTCACACTTGCCCGCGGCGGCCGCTCGGTCGCCGTCTTCGAGAAGGACCGTCCCGGCGAAGGGGCGTCGAGCCGCAACGGCGGCATCGCCAGCGGCAATATCAAGGTCGGCTTCGGCAAACTGATCGCGACGGCCGGGCTCGAGCACGCCACGGCGATCTACCGCGAGGGCATGGCGGCGCGCGACGACTTGGCCCGCTTCGTCGAGCAAGAGGGGATCGACTGCAATTACCAACCGGTCGGGCGCTTCACCGGCGCGGTCAAGCCGTCGCACTACGAGGCCCAAGGCCGCGAGACCGACCTGATGAACCGGCATCTCGGCCTCGGCGCCCATATGGTGGCGCGCGCGGACCAGCACGCCGAGATCGGCAGCGACTTCTACCATGGCGGCCAGGTGCGCCCCGACATGGCCGGCGTGCATCCGGGCCTGTTGCACAAGGGCATCTTCGAGAAGGCGGTCCAGGCCGGGGCCGCGGTGCACGGGCGGACCCCGGTCACCGGCATAAGACGGGAAAGCGATGGCTTCGAGGTCGCGACCCCGGGCGGCGTCGTACGCGCGCGGGACGTGATCGTCGCGACCAACGGCTACACCGGCGAGGCGACGCCGTGGCTCCGGCGCCGCATCGTGCCGACCCCGAGCCAGATCATCTCGACCGAGTCCCTGGCGCCCGAAGTGATGGACCGGCTGATGCCGAAGCGCCGGATGCTCGGCGAGACCCGCAACATCTATCATTACTTCCGGCCGTCGCCGGACGGCACCCGGATCGTCTTCGGCGGCCGCGCCGGAGCCGAGACCGACGACCCGGTCGCCAAGATGCGCCACTTGCGCCGCAATCTGGTCGAGCTGTTCCCCGAACTGCGAGACGTCGGCATCGAGAATTCCTGGTGGGGCTATACCGGCTACACCTTCGACTTCCTGCCCAAGTTGGCGGTCCATGACGGCATCCACTACGCGACCGGGTTCTGCGGCTCGGGCGTGGTGTGGGCGCGCTGGATCGCGACCAAGGCGGCGCACCGCATCCTCGGCAACGTCCAAGAGGCCGAGACGATCTTCGGCCAAACCGGCTTTCAGACCCGGCCGCTTTACTTCGGCCGGCCATGGTTCCTGCCGGCGGTGATCGCGTGGTATGGCCTTATGGACCGCTACGGCCGTTGACGGCGAATCTGGCACGCGGTTTGCGACGACCCCATCGAGTCACAAGAGTCACAGGCAGATTCGAAGGGGGAATCCCCGATGACGAATTATTATCGCGACGAGTTCGCCGCCCGCTTTGGCTACGGAACCGGGCGATTCGTGCTCGACAGGGACGGTATCGAAGACCTCCAGGAAGACCCGATCGAGGCTTTGGTCGTCCATCTCGGCAGCGAGCATATTTTGCCGGGCCACGGCCTCCAAGCCGCCGGCGAGTAAAGTCTCGCCTCCAAAACACTAAGACCGGCGACTTTCGGGCGCGGCGCCCTCGCGCTCGAAATTCGCCGCTTGCGCGGGTCCGGCGCGGGGCGCTTATATAGCGCCGACAGCGCCGACAGCGTCGACAGCGCCACCAGGACCGCTCGCCTGACCCGTGCCGAGTTTTCTCAAAACCACTCTCCTCACCCTCGCCTCGATCGTCTTCGCCCTGGCGCTGGTCGAGGCCGCGGTCCGCGTCGCGGTCGACGACGGCATGCAATACGATCTGGAAATGTGGAAGTACGCGCGCTGGATGAAACGGGTCAGCGCGATTCCCGGCGCCGGACACGAACACCGGCCCGGTGCGGCGGCGCACCTGATGGGCGCCGACCTGCGCATCAACACCACCAAGCAGCGCGGGCCGGAGGTGGCGTCGCCCAAGCCCGCGGGCGTCTACCGGATCCTGATGCTCGGCGATTCGGTGACCCTGGGCTGGGGCGTCGCCGAGGCCGACACCACGGCGGCGCGCCTCGAGGCCGTGCTCAACCGGACCACGGCCGGCGGGGGCAAGCGTGTCGAGGTGGTGAACGCCGGGGTCGGCAACTACAACACCGCGATGGAGGCCGCCTGGTTCCTCGCCGAAGGCCGGCGCCTGGAGCCCGACCTGGTGGTCCTCAACTATTTCATCAACGACGCCGAAGAGACGCCGCACCGCAAGGGCGGCCCGTTGCGCGAATACTCCGCCGCCTTCGTCTATTTCTGGGGCCGGCTCGACAGTCTGCAGCGCCGGTTCCTCGGCGCCAGCGACTGGCGGCGCTACTACCGCGGCCTCTACGCCCCGGACCGGGCGGGCTGGCGCCAGGTGCAGGCGAAGATCGCCGAGCTCGCGTCCTATTGCCGCAAACACGGCCTGCCGCTGGTCCTGGTCAACTATCCGGAACTGCGCCAGCTCTCGCCCTATCCGTTCGCCGATGTCAGCGCCAAGCTCGCGACCCTGGCGCGGAAGCTCGATATTCCCTATCTCGACCTGTTGGCGAGTGTTGCCGGCGCCGCCCCGGCCTCGCTTTGGGTGACGCCGGAGGACGCCCACCCCAACGCCCTCGCCGACGCCCGCTTCGCCACGGCGATCGGGTCCTGGCTGAGGGACCGGATCGAGCGCTAGCCGGCCGGATTGTGTTTCAGGGGCGTGCTCGCTAGCATCGCCGCCGCGCAATCGACCTTTACCGGAACAAATCGCGAGAAGTCCGCATGTCGGAACGGTGGCGAAAATTCACCCGCGGTTGGGTCGTCTTGTCGATCGTCTTCACGGTCTCGATCCTGCTGTTCGTCGCCGCCAATCTGTTGGTCTACGGCGCCTACCGGGTTGCGATCGCGACCAACGTGATCGAGACCAATCCGTTCCTGCGCAAGTACGGCGACGCGGTGCGCAAGTCCCATCCGGGCAAGGATATGGCGGAGATCCGCGCGTTGCTGCGCGAGACCTGGAGCCGCGGTATGGTTTACGACCCGGTGGTGCAATACAAGGAGGCGCCGCGCACCGGCAAGTACGTCAACGTCGACCCGGCGGGCTTTCGCCACAGCGCCGACCAGGCACCCTGGCCGCCGCCCAAGGACCGCCCGGCGATCTTCGTGTTCGGCGGGTCGGCGACCTTCGGCTATAACATCGCCGACCGCGAAACCTTGACCTCGCATATCCAGCGGGCCCTCGCCGCCAATTCCGGAGGCCGGCCGGCGATCTACAATTTCGCCCGCGGCCGCCACGGCTCGACCGAGGAAATGCTGCTGTTCCTGCGCTTGATCTTCGAGGGCGCCCGGCCCGATCTGGCGATCTTCGTCGACGGGATCAACGACTTCTACCGCCAAGGCGGGCGCGGTCTGGAGGAAACCGGGGTCCTCCGCCAGCTTTACGACAATTGGGACAGCAACGATCTCGGCGATCATCTGCCGCGGTTGGTCCACGCCCTGCCGCTGACCAAGGCGGTCGGCTGGTTGATGGCCACACTCGGCCTGCGCAGCCCGATAACCGGCATCGACGTGACCGCACCCTCGCCGGGACAAAAGCCGAATTCGGAGAGCGACGAGGCCGGCAAGGCGGCCAAAAGCCTGGCGCTCTATGGCCGCAATCGCCGGATGATCGAGGCGGTGGCGGCCGAGTTCGGCGTCCGGCCGGTGTTCGTCTGGCAGCCGATCCCGTTCTACCGCTACGACCTGGCGCGCCACCCGTTCCGCGACGATGTCGCCCATTACGACGCGCCGGGGTTGGCGGAAGGCTTCCGGACCATGGAACGGCGCTGGAAGGCGGGCGAGCTCGGCGACAACTTCGTCTGGTGCGCCCATATCCAGCAAGGCGCTACCGAGCAACTCTACGTCGACACGGTGCACTACAGCGCGGCGATGAACCGGCTGCTCGCCGCCTGTATCGCCAAAGGACTCCCGAAGGACGCGCTCGAGCGCTGAGGGTATTACTCCGCCGCTTCGGCCTTCGACGCCAGCTCGGCCAGCACTTCCTCGGTATGCTCGCCGTGGCGCGGCGCCGGCCGGTGCACCCGGCCCGGGGTCGCCGAGAGCTTGATGTGGACGCCGAGCGTCTTGACCTTGCCGGCGGTCGGATGGTCGACCTCGACCACCATCTCGCGCGCCTCGGTCTGCGGATCGTCGTAGACTTGGGTGTAGTTCATCACCGGCCCGGCCGGGATGCCCTCGGCGTCGAGCCGCTCGAACCAGTACTGGGTCGATTCGCGGGCCAAGCGCTCGGAGACGATCTCGTTGAGCGCGTCGTTGTTCCGGACCCGGTCGGCCTTCCCGGCGAAGCGCGGATCGTCGACCAGCTCCTCGCAGCCCATCACCTTGCAGGCCTTGCTCCAGAAGCGCTGCGCCGAGGCCCCGACGACGATGTGGCCGTCCGAGGTCGGATAGATCTGGTAGGGCGCGCTGCCGCGGTGCTTCTGGCCGAGTCGCGGCGGCTCCTCGCCGGTCGCGAACTTGTAGCCCGCCTCGTAGACGCCGAGCGCGATGCCGGACTCGAACAGCGAGACGTCGACCTGCTGGCCCTCGCCGGTGTTCTCGCGCGCGGCGAGTGCGGTGAGGATGCCGATCGCCCCGTTCATCCCGCCGCAGAGATCGTTGACCGGGATCGGCAGGCGGTGCGGACCGCCGTCCTCGGGCCCGCTGATCGCGGCGAGACCGGTCATGCCCTGCATGATCAGGTCGAAGCCGCCGCGCGGACCGTAGGGGCCGGTCTGCCCGAAGCCCGAGATCGAACAATAAACCAGGCGCGGATTGAGCTCGTGCATCGCCTCATAGCCGATACCGAGGCGCTCGGCGGTGCCGGGCTTGAAATTCTCGATCAGCACGTCGGCGCCGGCGGCGAGCTGCTTCATCGCGCCGAGGCCGTCCCCGCTTTTGAGGTCGAGCACGATGCTGCGCTTGTTGCGGTTCCAGACCATGAACGGCGAGCTTTCGCCGGCGATGAAGGGCGGGGTCAGGCGCATGTCGTCGCCGACATCGGGATGCTCGATCTTGATCACGTCGGCCCCCTGATCCGCCAGGAGCATCGCGCAATAGGGCCCCGACAGGTTCGCGGTGAGGTCCAGCACCTTGATGTGCTCGAGCGCCATGGTCATGTGTCCGTCTCCCTATACGTTGTCGTGGGCGATATTACACCAGCGCCGCGCACTCGGCGACTCCGGCCTCAGACCACGCGCTTTTCGCGGAACGCGGCGATGTCCGCCGCACCGTAGCCGAGCTCGCCGAGCACCTCGTCGGTGTGCTCGCCGAGCTGTGGCGCCCGGTGGCGCACCTCGCCCGGCGTGCCCAAGAGCCGCACCGGCGTCTCGATCACCGGCGCCGGCTTCCTCAGCCCGGGATAGTCGACCTCGTTGAGGAACCCGGCCTGGTTGATATGCGGGTCGTCGAGCGCCTGCTGCATGGTATAGACCGGACCGACCGGAATACGGTGTTGCTCGAGGATTTCCATCGCCTCTTCGGTGGTCTTATGGTCGCACCATTCCTGCATGCGGGCGCTGATCTCGACGCCATTCTCGGCGCGCGAGAGATCGTCCCCGAAACGGTCCTCGGTGGTCCAGTGTTGCTCGCCCATCAGCTCGGCCCAGCGGTCGTACATCGGCTGGCCGACGACGATGGCGAAAATGTAACCGTCCTTGGTCTTGTATAGGTCCGAGGGCGCGGAGAGCTGGCCGCGGTTGCCGGTCGCCTGACGATCGGTCGCTATGATCCGCTGTTCGATCATCGGCGCGTTGGTATTGGTCAGCGCGGTGCCGAGCAGCGAGCCCTGGACCTCCTGGCCCTCGCCGGTGGCGTTGCGGTGGATCAGTGCGGCGAGCGTGCCGAAGGCCGCGAGCGTGGCCGTGCCATAGTCAACCCAGGGCGCGAACGACCGTATCGGGTCGCCCGCGTGGCCGCTCATGGTCATGTTGCCGGACATCGACTGGGCCACGGGGTCGAAGCCGACCTTCTTGGCGTACGGCCCCTTGGTGCCGAACGCGGTCGCGGTGGTCAGGATGATGTCGGGCTTGATCGCCTTCAGGCTCTCGTAGTCGAGGCCGAGCTGTTCGAGCGCCCGGGGCGGCATGTTGACGCAGACCACGTCGGCGGTCGCGATCAGCTTGTCCTGAATCTCGCGGCCAAGCGGTTTGGTCGGGTTGAGGGTGATGCCCTTCTTGTTGCGATTGACCTGCACGAACATGGCGCCGGAGCCGTCCGCTTCGTTGCCTTGGTCGCTGACCGGATAGAGGAACCGGTCCTCGCCGCCGTCGACCTTCTCGACCCGGATGACCTCCGCACCCAGATCGCCCAACAGCGCCGCGCACCACGGCCCGGCGATGTAGCGCCCGAAATCCAATACCCGAATGCCGTCCAGAACCGACTTCGCCATTTTTCACCTCGATACGCTCAGTATCCACGCGCGACCACGCGACTGCACCAATCCTGACGCGCCCGGGCGCTTAGGTCACGCGCAGATTAGGCGTCCGCTGCCGCCTCGACCATAGCAGACGCACCGGGCGCGAGGCCCGGCGGGAAACGTCTTGGAATGTAGTCGAAACCCGTGTTTAGGCGGCGATGCTGCTGTCGCGCCAGGCAGACGTGCTCTTGCACGACTGGCAGACGCGCTCGCCGTAGTGGTTCGATGTGAACTCCTGTTCACACATCAAACACTTGCGACCCTTGCGCTCGTGATCCCGATCGAAGGTGGGCTTCTTGGTATTTGCCGACTGTGATGCCATTTCTCTCTCAAGCTTTCTCGATAGACGCGGGACAATAGCACTTTTATTTTGCGGTGCAACAGGAATCTGCACCCGGACCCATCAAAAGCGTGCGATCACAAAGACCTGGGGCGCCCGGTCGGCGGTTTCAAGAGGGCTTTGAGAACCGCGATTCAGCGTTTCGGACCCTTGCCATCGTCCCACAATCCCCGCTTCGATTGCTTGGCGTCCTCCTCGTCGACGACGTAGCGGTCGGTCTGCTTCTTGATCGCCCTGGCCCAGCCGGCGCGCACCATCGCCTCGTTGATGTCGCGCTCGCTGACATAGCAGGTGGCATAGTCGGGACCGTTCTTGACCTTGATTTCGATATCGCACGAGACATGCCAGCCGTCGGCCATGCGGACCAGTTCGGCCCAAGCGACGACGCCGCATTTCATCTTGGCGCCGTTGACCTCGCAGATCACGTCGAGCTTCGGCGCGTGCGCCCCGAAGAGCCGCACCGCCCGCTTGCCGACGATCAGATTGTTTCCGGATTTGACGGTGGCAAAGCCGCGAATTTCATCGGCCGCCGTCGCCGGACCGGCGGCGAGTGCCGCGGCGGCGGCCAGCAGACCGATCCATACC
>JASLSL010000056.1 GCA_030743445.1 Alphaproteobacteria bacterium | reverse complement strand
AACATGTATTTCGGCGCCGGCCCAAATACTTCATCACACGTCCAGGTTGGCTACCTTGAGGGCGTTGGACTGGATGAAGTCGCGCCTGGGCTCGACGATGTCGCCCATCAGGGTGGAGAATACGTCCTCGGCGTCGTCGGCGTGGCTGATCCGGACCTGCAAGAGCGACCGCGCGTCCTTGTCGAGGGTCGTTTCCCACAGTTGCTCGGGATTCATCTCGCCAAGGCCCTTGTAGCGCTGGATGGCCACCCCCTTGCGGCCCAGTTCCATCACCGTTTCGACCAGCGATACCGGTCCGGTAATCGGGTGCTCGGCGTCCTTGGCCGTGAGCAGGCCGTGGCGGGCGTAGATCTTCTGCAGGCGGCCCGCCAGTTCGTCCAGGCGCCGGGCGTCGGTGCTGCGGATCAGTGCCCCGTCGATGACGTGGCGTTCGCTCACCCCGCGCAGCGTGCGTTCGAAGGCGAGTCCGCCGTCATCCAGCGCCGATCCTTGCCAGCCCCGCTCGAGCGGCGGTTCCAGGGCGTCCAGGCGCTTGGCGATATAGGCGGCGGCTTCCCGCGCCTGGTCGGGTTCCGACAGGATGCGCGGCGACAGGGCGCCCAGGATGGCGGCCTGTTCGACCACCGCGCTCGGGACATGGCGCCCGAGGCTGCCGACCATCGCCTTGGCGGATCGCGCCTCTTCGAGGGCGCGGCGCAGATCGGCACCGGCCAGCTGGGTCCCGTCGTGGGTGGTGAAGACGGCGTCGTCGTCGATGGCGACGCCGAGTAGGTGGTCCTCGAGCGCCGCATCGTCCTTGAGATAGATCTCCGAGCTGCCCCGTTTGGCGCGATAGAGCGGCGGCTGCGCGATGTAGAGGTACCCGTGCTCGATGATCGGGCGCATGTGCCGGTAAAAGAAGGTCAGCAACAAGGTCCGGATATGGCTGCCGTCCACGTCGGCGTCGGTCATGATGATGATCCGGTGGTAGCGGCATTTGGAGATGTCGAAATCCTCCTCGCCGATGCCGGTGCCGATGGCGGCGATCAGCGTGACGATCTCGGCCGATCCCAGCATCTTGTGCTCGCGTGCGCGTTCGACGTTGAGGATCTTTCCCCGGAGCGGCAGGATCGCCTGAAACCCGCGATCGCGCCCCTGTTTGGCTGAGCCGCCAGCCGAATCGCCCTCGACGATGAACATCTCGCTCTTTTCGGGATCGCGCTCCTGGCAATCGGCCAGCTTTCCGGGAAGCGAGGTCACGTCCAACGCGCCCTTGCGCCGCGTGAGATCGCGCGCCCGCCTCGCCGCTTCGCGCGCGGTCGCCGCCTCGACGATCTTGCCGATCACCTTCCTCGCTTCGGCGGGATGCTCCTCGAGCCAGCGGTTGAGTTGCTCGCCGGCGATGGATTCGACCACCGGGCGCACCTCGGACGAGACCAGTTTGTCCTTGGTCTGGCTGGAGAATTTGGGATCGCGCACCTTGACGGCGAGCACGCAGGTCAGCCCCTCGCGCGCATCCTCGCCCGTCAGCGTGACCTTTTCCTTGCGCGCAAGCCCGAGCGTGTTGGCGTAGGCATTGACCGTGCGTGTCAGCGCGCCGCGAAATCCGGCCAGGTGGGTGCCGCCGTCGCGTTGCGGAATCGTATTGGTGAAGCAAAGCGTGGTTTCGTGAAAGCTGTCGTTCCACTGCATGGCCAGTTCGACGACGATGTTGTCGCGCTCTCCGATGATTTCGATCGGGACGCTGGTGACCGGGTTCTTGGCGCGATCGAGGTAGGCGACGAAGGCCTTGAGCCCACCGTCGTAGTGCAATTCGACCCGCTGCGGCTCGACGTGGCGATCATCGATGAGCACCAGCTTGACGCCGGGATTGAGAAACGCCAGTTCCCGCAACCGGTGTTCGAGCGTAGCGAAGTTGTACTCGGTCATGGTGAAGTGCTGGCGCGAGGCGAGAAAGGTGACGCGCGTGCCTGTGCGCCCCTCGCCGTCGACCAACGGCGCGGGACCGGCGATCTCGAGCGGCGCTTCCGATTCGCCGTCTCGAAAGCGAACCCGATGCTCGTTGCCTTCGCGCCAGATCACCAGTTCCAACCATTCCGACAGCGCGTTGACCACCGAGACCCCGACCCCGTGAAGCCCGCCCGAAACCTTGTACGAGTTGTGGTCGAACTTCCCCCCGGCATGAAGCTGGGTCATGATCACCTCGGCCGCGGAGACACCCTCCTCGCTGTGGATGTCGACGGGAATTCCGCGGCCGTCGTCCTCGACGGTGACGGTGCCGTCGGCGTTTAGAATCACCTCGATCGTCTCGCAAAAGCCAGCCAGCGCCTCGTCGATGGCATTATCCACGACCTCTTGCACCATGTGGTGGAGGCCCGAGCCGTCGTCGGTGTCGCCGATGTACATGCCGGGACGCTTGCGCACGGCCTCGAGCCCACGCAGCACCTTGATGGATTCGGCGTCGTAGGCCTCCGGCGCTTCGGAGTCGCCGGCACCGGTTTGGCTAGAGGTTTCGTCGTTCATCGTCCACTCGTTGCGTTCGCCGGAAGGCGTTGGGCCGCCCGGGGTTTCGGGTCGTGTCTCACCACGGCGTCACCGTCGCGTCTTCGACGCGGAAGAACTGGGCGGCGGCGCCAAGCGGCGCGAAAACGCTTTCGTCGGTTCCCGTGAGCCAGGCCTGGGCCCCGAGCGCGGCAATGTTTTCGAACAAGGCGCGCCGACGCTCTTCGTCGAGACGCGCCGCGATTTCGTCGAGCAACAGAATCGGGACCGAGCCCCGCTCGGCCGCCTGCAATCGCGCGAGCGAAAGGATCGCCGAGATGAGGAGCGCTTTTTGCTCGCCGGTAGAGCACTGCTCCGCGGCGAGACCGCTGGGCCCGTGAATGATTTTGACGTCGCTGCGGTGCGGTCCCACGGCGGCGCCGCCAACCTCGGCATCCCTACGCCGCGACTCACGCAGCTCTACGCGCAGCTTATCCTCGGCGTCCAGCGCCGGGCCTAAGTCGAGCCACTCCTCGACCGCACCGGTCGGGATCATTTCGACGCTCGGGAACGCGCCCGCGTGCTGCGTGGCATCGATTCGGTTGAGGTGGCCTGCGACCTCGCGCCGCGCCGCCGCGATTGCGACCCCGGTGGTTGCCATCGAGTCCTCGAGAACGTTCAGCCAATGGCCGTCGACCTTCGGACCGCGCCCCGCAGCGCCGCCG
>JASLSL010000055.1 GCA_030743445.1 Alphaproteobacteria bacterium | reverse complement strand
ATTGCCTCGCCAATTTCACCCCCTCACCCGCTCGCTTCGCTCGCCACCCTCTCCCGCCAGGGGAGAGGGTTATTTCTCTCGGCCTGGGCGCAAAACCCCTCTCCCCTCCGCGGGAGAGGGAGGGGCCCGCCGCGAAGCGATGGGAAGGTGAGGGGGCAATGCGGACATCCGTCACGACAGATCGATGATGATGTTGCCGGCGCCGTCGAGCGAGCCCTTGGCGCCGGGCGGGATCAGGGCGGTGGCGTCGTACTCCTCGACGATGCACGGGCCGTCCGCCGGCCTCGCCAGGTCGGCGCGGCGGACGATCGGGACCTCGAGCCAACCGATCTCGGGTCCGAAATAGGCCTGGCGCGGGGCCGGCGCATCGCCGCCGTCGGCAACCGAAAGGTCGAGGCTCTCGGGCACCCGCGAGCGTTCCGGCACGCCGGTGCCGACGAGTTGCGCGTTGACCAGCTCGACCGGCTCCTCGGGACCGGCGCGGTGGCCATAGGTCCGCTCGTGCTCCTGGCCGAACGCCTCCTCCAACTCGGCGACCTTGGCGGCGTCGAAGTCGCCGTCGGGCGCCGGCACCGTCAGCTCGAAGATCTGGCCCTTGTAGTGCATGTTGGCGGTGCGTCGGAAACCCTGGCGCTCGGCGGGGAAACCGTCGACCCCGAGCTGCTGCGCCGCCCTCGCCTCGAGCTCGTTCCAGACCTCGGTCAGGGTCTCCGGCCCGGCGTCGCGCAACACCCGCTGGACGGTTCGCGAGTAATGGTGCTCGACGTCGGCATACAAGAGGCCGAATGACGAGAACAGGCCCGGCGCCGGCGGGATCACGATGCGGGTCATCCGCAGCTCGCGCGCCATGCCGGCGGCGAACAGCGGACCGTTGCCGCCGAACGCCACCATCGCGTAATCGCGCGGGTCGCGGCCGCGCTCCGACGAGACCGCGCGGATCGCGCGGATCATGTTCGAGGCCGCGATCTGGTGGGCGCCGTAGGCGGCGTGCGCGACCTCGAGGCCGAGCGGTTGCGCGATCTGCTCCTCGAAGGCGGCGTGGCCCTTCTCCGCGTTGAGCTTCAAGGCGCCGCCGACGAGATAGTCCGGGTTGATGTAGCCTAGGATAACGCTGGCGTCGGTCACCGTCGGCTCGGCGCCGCCGATGTCGTAGCACACCGGGCCGGGCTCGGCGCCGGCGCTCTGCGGGCCGACCTGCATCGAGCCGCCGGCGTCGATCCAGACGATCGAGCCGCCGCCGGCCCCGACCTCGGCGAGGTCGATCGCCGGCACCTTGAGCTGGTAGCCGGCGCCGGTCATCAGCCGCGAGCCGGTGAGGATGCCGCCGCCGACCTGGAACTCGAGCGAGCGCGTGAATTCGCCGTTCTCGATCAGCGAGGCCTTGGCGGTGGTCCCGCCCATGTCGAACGAGATGATGTCGGCGAGGCCGGTCTTGGCGCCGAACGCCTGGCTGCCGACGACGCCGCCGGCGGGCCCGCTCTCGACGATGTGGCAGGGCAGGCGCTCCGCCGCCTCCGAGGGCATCAGTCCGCCGTTCGATTGCATCAGCAACAGCGGCGTCGAGACCTCGGCCGCGGCGAGCTCGCGTTGCAGGCTGGCGAGATAGTGGGTCACGATCGGCAGCAGGTAGGCGTTGATCACCGTCGTCGAGGTCCGTTCGTACTCCTTGATCTCGGGCAGCACCTCGGAGCTGATGCAGACCGGGATATGGGGCGCCAGTCGCTCGGCGATCTTCTTGACCGCCTGCTCGTGGGCCGGATTGGCGAAGCAGTTGATCAGGCAGACGGCGATCGCCTCGACGTCCTCGCCGAGCAGGCGTTGGACTGCGGCCTCGGCTCCGGCCTCGTCGAGGGCAACCAATACCTCGCCCTTGGTGTTGACCCGTTCCTCGACCTCGAGGCGCAGGTAGCGCTCGACCAGCGGCGCCGGCTTCTCCCACTCCAGGTCGTAAAGCTTCGGCATGCGCAGCGTGCGAATTTCCAGCACGTCGCGGAAGCCCTCGGTGGTGATCAGGCCGATCTTGGCGCCCTTGTGCTCCAGGATCGCGTTCGAGGCGATGGTCGTGCCGTGCAGCACCTCCTCGACATCCTTGCCCGAGAGGCCGGACTCCTCGAACACCTCGCCGAGACCGTCCGCGATCGCGCGCGCGTAGTCGTCGACGCTCGACGACACCTTCCGGGTCAGCACCCGGCCGTCGTCGTCCATGAACACGATATCCGTGAAGGTGCCGCCGATATCGACCCCGACCCTGTAGCTTGGCATGTGTGCTTCCCGTTGGTTTCTCTTTTTGTTTATGGCCGGCGCTGCACGCCGAGGTTGTGTCTCGAACCCCTCACCCTAACCCTCTCCCACAAGGGGAGAGGGGACTATTCGTTGCCTCCGTGTGAATTCCCTCTCCCCTCGCGGGAGAGGGCGGGGCCCGCCGCGAAGCGGTGGGAGGGTGAGGGGGCAAACATCACTCCGCCGCCTCGGCGCCGCGTTCCGCACCCTCGTCGTCCCAGATGACGAATTGCGGCTCGGCGGTCTCGCCACGCTGCTTGCGCATGTCCTGGCGCAGCTTCTCGGTCGCCTTCTCGTCGACGGTCCAGTTGTCGGTATCGACGACGACGCCGTAATCGGCGCGCGCCGCCGCGGCGCCGAGCAATTCGTTGCGCACGTCCTTGAGCACTCGCGCCGGGTCGCGCTCCAACGCGTCGCCCCAGCCACCGCCGCCGGCGAGCTCGTGGCGGAACACGTCGCCCCGTTGGATGTTCATCGTCGGCTTGGATTGGAGCTTCTGGCTGTTGCCGTCCGGGTTGAGGTAGTTGGCCGACGGTTGGCCCGGCCGGCCGCCATAGAGCCCGTAGGGCCTGATCTTCGCCCGGTCGGAACGTACCTGGAGGATCGCCTCCTTCTCGTTGAAGCGGTAGTCGCGGCGATAGGGCGCGCCGCCGCGGAACTTGCCGGGCCCGGCGCGGTCCGGGATCAGCTCGTAGCGCAGGATTTCGATCGGTTGCTCGGCCTCGATCACCTCGATCGATTGCGAGGCCATGTTGGCGAACATGTGCGAGGTGCCCTGCAGCCCGTCGGCCCAGGGGCGTCCGCCCCATGTGCCGCAGGCGAAATCGACATAGATGTAGGGCGAGCGGTCCTCGTAGTAGCCGCCGATCGAGACCCCGGTGTTGCCGCCGTCGCCGCCGGCGCAGACCTTCTCCGGCGCCATCTTCGACAAGGCGCCGAGGATGCAGTCGGTCATCCGGAAGCCGGTCAAGCCGCGCGCGGCGCAGGCCGCCGGCAGCACCGCGTTGGCGATGGTGCCGGGCGGTGCCGTCACCTCGATCACCCGGAACACGCCCTCGTTGTTGGGGATGCCGTCGGGCAGGACCGAGCGGATGCCGGTATAAGACGCCGCCTTGGTGAAGGAGAGGGTGTTGTTGATCGCGCCCTTGACCTGAGGCGAAGAGCCGGCCCAGTCGACCGACATGGTGTCGCCCTTCTTGGTGACCTTGACGTAGAGTCGGATCGGCCGGTCGACGTCGATGCCGTCGTCGTCGATCCAGTCCTCGAAGTCGTACTCGCCGTCGGGTAGGTCGCGGACCGCGGCGCGGGTCAGCCGCTCGGCATAGTCGACTACTTCCTGCATGTAGGTATCGATGCGCTCGACCCCGTAGCGCTCGACGAGCTCGAGGAACTGGCGCTCGGCGATGGTGCAGGCGGCGAGCTGGGCGCGGAGGTCGCCGAACACCTGGACCGGAATCCGCACGTTCTTCTCGATCAGGCTCCACAGCGTCTCGTTGCGCTGGCCCTGGTCGAACAGCTTCATCGGCGGAATGCGCAGCCCCTCGGCGTAGATCTCGGTCGAATCGCTGGCGTTCGAGCCCGGCACCCGGCCGCCGACGTCGCCGTGGTGGCAGATCGTCGCGGCGAAAGCGACGCGCTCGTCGGCGACGAAGATCGGCTTGAAGATGAAGATGTCGGGCAGGTGCATGCCGCCGTCGAACGGGTCGTTCAGCACGTACATGTCTTCCGGCTTCATCTCGGGCCCGAAGCGTTCGACCACCACGTCGAGCGCGGTCGGGATCGAGCCGAGATGGGCCGGCAGGGTCAACCCCTGGGCCACCAGCTTGCCGTTCTTGTCGGCGAAGGCGGTCGAGAAATCCATGTTGTCGCGCAGCACGCCCGAATAGGTCGTGCGGCAGATCGTCAGCGCCATCTCGTCGGCGATCGAGAAGATCGAGTTCTTGAAGAGCTCGAATGAAATCGGGTCGTCGATCTCGGCCATATCGGTGCTCCCTGCGCCGGAGGTCTTATCCTTGCGGGCGGCATTATAGCGCCATCGAGGTGGGGGTCGTCACGCGCTAGCTGGTCGCGATCTCCTCCGACAGCAGGTCGGTGATCAGCATGTGGCCCGGCTTGTGGGTGATGCAGAGCGGCGGGCGGGCGTGCTCGACGACGACCTGCGGCGTCACCCCGCAGGCCCAGAACACCGGCACCTCGTCTTCGCGGATCACCGGCGGCGGGCCGGACTAGGGCGTGGCGAAATCGTCGATGCCGATCGCCGCCGGGTCGCCGATATGGACCGGCGCGCCGTGGGTCTTCTCGAACCGCGACGTGATCTCAGCCGCCCGCTCGGCGTTCTCGGGCGTGTAGGGCCGCATCGAGACCACCATCGGGCCCTCGAACGGGC
>JASLSL010000054.1 GCA_030743445.1 Alphaproteobacteria bacterium | reverse complement strand
CGACGCTAAAGGCCAAATGTCCGGCCGGCGTAGAGCCGGCATTCGATGGAATGCAAGTTGATCTATTATCTTATATATATGGAGGAACCTTTTGATATAATAGTACAAACAATATTTTCCATAATATACATTATGCGTTTTACTGATATAAGCACCTACCACGAGGTCGGGTGTATCTCCGACGCTTCAGGCCCCAATTTCGTGCACGCGATGGCCCTACCCGCTAAACTGCCCCGAAATAACGCTTCACCCCGCACACCAACGGATAGGATTTGACCCATGGGGCGGTTCGAGGAACGGATAACGGCGGCGAACGCGCGCACCGAGGAGCTCGCCGATTCGGTCGGCAACGCGCTGGTCAACGGGTTTCACCTGCTGGCGCTCTTTGCGATCGGCGGCGCGATCGTCTGGTCGGCGGCGTTCGCCTTCGCCGAGATGGTCGAGGCCGGCACTGCGTCGGTCGAGGATATTTTGCTGTTGTTCATTTATCTCGAGCTCGGCGCCATGGTCGGCATCTACTTCAAGACCAACCATATGCCGGTGCGGTTCCTGATCTACGTCGCGATCACCGCGCTGACCCGCTTCCTGATCGGCTTCGTCAACGAGGTCCACAAGCCGGACGAAGGCATCCTGGTGATCGTCGGCGGGATCCTGCTGCTGGGGTTGGCCGCCCTGGCACTCCGTTACGGGTCATACAAGTTTCCGTCCAGTCGCAGCGAAGCCGACTCCGGCGACGCGGCGACGCCGTCAAAGGCCTGATGGTCCGCCTTTCCGACCTGTCGGAAGCGGATCGCGAGCATCTGCTGGCCAAGGATTGCTCCCGCCTCGAGGGCGCGCCCTTCGTCACCGGCCCGCCCCTCGCCCGCCGCCGCATCGCGATCGTCACGACCGCGGGACTGCATCTCCGCAGCGACGATAGTTTCGGCTTCAGAACCGCCGAATACCGGGTGATCCCAAGCGACGTCGCGACCCGGGACATCGTCATGAGCCATACCTCGGTCAACTTCGACCGCACCGGCTTTCAGGCCGACACGAACGTGGTGTTTCCGATCGACCGGCTGCGCGAGTTGGAGCAGGCCGGTGCGATCGCCTCCCTGGCGCGCTACCACTACGCCTTCATGGGCGCCTACCACGCGCCCGCCGCATACGAGGCGGGCGCGCGCGAGGTCGCGGGATACCTGCGGGAGGACGCGGTCGACGCGGTGCTGCTGGTTCCGGTCTGACCCAACTGCACGCGCGCGGTCGGCGCGCTGTCTCACATCATCGAAGACGAGGGCATCGCCACCGTTGGGATCAGCCTGGTGCGCGAAAATACCGAGAAAATCGCCCCGCCCCGGGCACTCTGGGTTCCGTTCGAGCTCGGCCGGCCATTCGGCGCGCCGGACGATCCCGAGTTCCAGCTCAAGGTGCTGCGGGCGGCGCTCGACCTGCTGGCGGCCGAGAGCGGTCCGGTGCTGGCGGATTTTCCCGAAGACGCGCCCCCTGCCCCATCGGCGGACGGTGGCGAGGGCTGGGTCTGCCCGGTCGCCTTCCCGCCGCCGCCGGCCGATCCGAACGATCTCGGCGCCGCGGTCCAAGCGGAGATCGGCGGCCTGGCGCCTTGGTACCAGGAATCGGTGCGGGCACGCGGCCGGACCTCGGTCGGCGCCGGCGACCTGGACATCGAGCAAGCGGCCGATTACGCGGCGCGTTTCCTGGAGAGTTCGCCCGAAACCGGGCGCGAGGCCGTGGTGCGGCTGAAATACGCCATCGAGGACCTGAAGGCATTTTATGGTGAGGCGGCCACCGCCCGGCCCGGCGCTTCGAGCCTCGATATTGCCGACTGGATGTGGAACGAGACGGCGCTGGGGCGTCTGATGCGCCAACTGGCAGCAGTTCTCGGGGAATTCGGCGACGCGGACCTGGCGTATTTCGCCGAGAAGTCCCTGGTACCGCGCAAATACCGCTAAAGCGGCTCCTGGGTGTAGCCGAGCAGGTTCTCGCGGAACCGGTCCTTGAGGTAGCCGCCGTCGCGCGGCCGGCCCATCACGCGCGGCACGCTCTCCATCGCCACCTTTATCACGCCAAACACTGGCCCCGGCGCACTGAGCGCCATCTCGTAGACCGCCTGGGCCTGCTTCGCCGTCGTGGCCACCGCAGTTTGGCCGAAGCCGCAGCCGGCGGCGATCGCCGCCAGGTCCACCCTGCCCCGCGTCGCGGTCTTCTGGCCGCCGGTCTCGCCGTAGCTTTCGTTGTCCATGACCACGATGCCGAGGTTTCGCGGCCCCTGGTCGGCGATCGAGGCCAGCGTCCCGAGCCCCATCAGCATGTCGCCGTCGCCGGTGACCAGCAGCACCCGCCTTTCGGGCTGCGTCAGGGCGAGGCCGAGCGCGATCGCCGGCGACTGGCCCATCACGCCGCCGACGTAGAAGTTGCCGGGATGGTCCTCGACCGAGGCGACGTCGCTGCTCGCGGTGCCGAGCCCGGCGACGACTAGCAGGTCGTCCGGGCGGTCCCTTAACAGTTCCGATATCACTTCACGTCGATGGAGGGCCATCAGTCGATCCTGATCATCGCGTCGTACTCGCCGAGCAGGTCGACCCGGAAGCGGTTGGCCTGCTGGGGGCCGTCGCGGGTCGCGGGATCGGCCGGCGGGCCGTAGTCCTGGACCGCGACCTTGGCGACCACCAGGACCGGCCCGTTTCGGCCGAGCAGCATGTCCCGGGCGGCATCGAACTCGTCCGTCGAGGCGATCGTCATGGCGGCCCTGAACCCGGCGCCCTCGGCGACCTTGGCGAGGTCGGCCAAGCCCGCCGTCGCGGTCGGCTGGCGGCCGGTCTCGGCATAGAGGCCGTTGTCCATCACCAGAATGCCAAGGTTGCACGGCGCCTGGTCGGCAACGGTCGCGAGTGCGCCGAGCCCCATCAACATCTCGCCGTCGCCGGTCATGACCAGCACCCGCTTTTCGGGCTGCGCCAGGGCGAGGCCGAGGCCGATCACGGCCGCCTGCCCCATCGCCCCCCACAGGCAGAAGTTCCGCGGACTAGGGCCTTCCGCCATGAGGTCGTAGGTCGCCGAGCCGAGCCCGCCGACGACCAACAGATCGTCAGCGCGATCCCGGAGCAGCGCTTGGGTCAGCGCGGTGCGATCGATCTTGCCGTTTCCCACGGGCATCGCTATTTCGCCCGGAAATCCTTGGCGCCGATCAGCTTTTGCGACAGCAGCACCGCGACCGACTTGCCGGAATCGTAGGCGATCTTGAATGCCGCATCGACGGAGTCGGCCGCCTCTTCCGGCTTGTCGGCGCGATAGACGATAAGGCCCATCGCCTCGAGCACCGCCGGGGTCGCCTGACCCATCGGCACCTGCCAGGGCACGAACTCGCCCCACTCGCCGCGCATCGAGACGATGGTCACGAACGGCATCTTGCAGATGTTGGGGAGCGCCAGGGCGTTGATCGTGTTGCCGACGCCCGACGACTGCATCAGCAACACGCCGCGCTGGCCGCCGAGCCACGCCCCGGCCAAGAGGCCGACGCCCTCCTCTTCCGAGGTCAGAGTGGTGACGTTGATTTCGTTGTCCGCCTCGCAGCGGTCGATCAGCTCCGCATGGCCCGCATCGGGCACGTGGCAGACCTGGCGGATATTGTGCCGGCGGAGCATTTCATAGAGCTCGGCCGGCCACGTCGGCGCATCGTCGCTCATGTCGTTCCTATTTGGACTATTCGTAGAGGTCCCTGTCGCGGCGGTATGAGTCGGCGAACAACTCGAGCAGCCGCTCCGCTTCCTTATTGTGTTCGGCGTACTGCATCAAGCCTTTCGTCACGAAGGACGCGAAGCCGACCGCCTCGCCCTTCCCGCGAAGGTTTTGCTCGGTGGCGATCTCTGAAAGATCCTCGTGTACCAGCCGGCGCGCCATGACGTTGAGCTGCGTCTTGACGAACTTGTTCTTGGCGCGCCAGCGGTGCTGCGATTTCGCCGTGGCCATCTCATGCGCTCCCGGTATTCCTCTTGGTATCCCTTAGTATCTACTAGTAGATATTACCACGGCCGGGCATGGATGGGAACCGCCAAATTTCCGGTTGCGTCCGGCGGCGGGACGGCTACCTTGCGGCCATTCCACTGGGGATCGGCAGATGACCGAACGACTCACCCGTCTGATCGACGTCATGGCGCGATTGCGCGATCCGGAGGGCGGCTGCCCCTGGGACATCGAGCAGACCTTCGAGACCATCGCGCCCTACACCATCGAGGAGGCCTACGAGGTCGCCGACGCGATCCGGCAAGGCGACATGCCGGCGTTGCGCGACGAGCTCGGCGATCTGTTGCTGCAGGTCGTCTATCACGCGCGCATGGCGGAAGAAAAAGGCCATTTCGACTTCTGGCACGTCGCCGGCGACATCGCCGACAAGATGGTACGCCGCCACCCGCACGTCTTCGGCGACGCGGAGATCGCCACGGTCGAAGCCCAATCCCTGAATTGGGAGCAACACAAGGCGGCCGAACGCCAGGCCCGGGCCGAAGCGCGGGGTGAGCGCCCGAGCGCCCTGGACGGTGTCCCCCTCGCCCTCCCCGCCCTGATTAGGGCCGAGAAGATCGGCAAGCGGGCGGCCAGGGTCGGTTTCGACTGGCGCGACGCGACGCATCTCTTCGTCAAGGTCGAGGAGGAAATGGCGGAACTTGGCGACGAAATCCGGACCGGCGCGGATCAATCGCGCATCGCCGAGGAGTTGGGCGACCTCCTGTTCACCCTCGCCAACCTGGCGCGCCACCTGAAGATCGATCCCGAGGACGCGTTGCGTCGGACTAACGCCAAGGTCCAAGCGCGCTTCCGCCGCATGGAGGAGACCTTGGCGGCCGACGACATCGACGT
>JASLSL010000053.1 GCA_030743445.1 Alphaproteobacteria bacterium | reverse complement strand
CCGGCGGCCGCCGGGCTCGTCGCCGACGACGGGCCGATCGCCCCCGACGACGTCGCCCGCGCGGTCAACGATATGTTCGACGCGCATGGCCGGATGCCGATCGCCTCCGACATGGGCGACTGCCTCTTCACCGCGATGGACATTCGCCACACGCCGCTGGTGGCACCCGGTTACTACGCGACCATGGGCTTCGGCGTCCCGGCCGGGCTCGGCCTGCAGGCGACCTCGGGCGAGCGGCCGCTGATCCTGGTCGGCGACGGCGCCTTCCAAATGACCGGCGTCGAGCTCGGCAACTGCCGGCGCCACGGCTGGGACCCGATCGTGCTGGTGTTCAACAACGCGAGCTGGGAGATGCTTCGCACCTTCCAGCCGGAAAGCGGCTACAACAACCTCGACGAATGGGACTTCGCCGCCCTCGCCAACTCGCTCGGCGGGACCGGCCGGCGGGTGACGACGCGGGCCGAGCTTAGCGCGGCACTCGAGGCAGCGGTCGCCGAGCGCGGGCGCTTCCAGCTCATCGAGATCATGATGGAACGCGGCGCCATCTCCTCGACGCTGCAGAACTTCGTCGCCGGCGTCCGGCGGCTGAGCCAGCCGACGGGAGACGACAAGACGTGACCGACCGCATCCACGGCCATTCGGGCTGGGGCAAGGAGAAGGCCTCGGACCACACGCCGGTGTGGTGCGAATTGGAAGAGGCCTCCTAACCCGCCATCGACCGTCAAATATCGGCGTAGACGTGGGTCTCCGCCTTGGCGCCCGGATGGGTCACCGCCCCGTCGAGGGTCGAGCCCACGGTCTGCGCATAACGCCACAACGCGCCCGACTGATAGTCGTGGTCCCGGGGCTTCCAATCCTTGCGCCGGGCCTCGAGTTCGTCGTCGCTGAGATCGACCTCGATGGTGCCCGCGACGGCGTCGATCGAGATCATGTCGCCGTCCTTCAACAAGCCGATCGGGCCGCCGACCGCCGCCTCGGGACCGACATGGCCGATGCAGAACCCGCGGGTGGCGCCGGAAAAACGGCCATCGGTGATCAACGCGACCTTGCCGTCGGTGCCCTGGCCATAGAGTGCGGCCGTCGTCGACAGCATCTCGCGCATGCCGGGGCCGCCCTTGGGCCCCTCGTTGCGAATCACCAGGACGTCGCCCTCCTCGTACTCGCGCTTCTCGACCGCCGCGAAGGCGTCCTCCTCGCACTCGAAAACCCGGGCCGGACCGGTGAACTGCTGCTTTTCCATGCCCGCGACCTTCACGATCGCACCCTCGGGCGCCAGATTGCCCTTGAGGCCGACGACGCCGCCCGTCGGCGTGATCGGTTTGCTGGTCGAATAGACCACGTCCTGTCCGTCCGGCACCTCGATCCCTTCAAGATTCTCGCCGATCGTCTTGCCGGACACTGTGATGCAATCGCCGTGGAGGTAACCGCCGTCCAACAGCGCCCGCATCAGCACCGGCACGCCGCCGACCTCGTAAAGGTCCTTGGCGACATACTTTCCGCCGGGCTTGAGGTCGGCGATGTAAGGCGTGTCCCGAAAGATGTCGCACACGTCCATCAGGTCGAAGTCGATCCCGGCCTCGTTGGCGATCGCCGGCAGATGCAGTCCGCCATTGGTCGAGCCGCCCGAGGCGGCGACGATACGCGCCGCGTTCTCCAGCGCCTTGCGGGTCACGATGTCGCGCGGGCGGATGTTCTTCTCGAGCAAATTCATCACCGCCTGGCCCGAAGCCTCGGCATACGCGTCGCGGGATTCATAGGGTGCGGGCGCGCCCGACGAGGCCGGCAACGCCAGGCCGATCGCCTCGGACACGCAGGCCATGGTGTTGGCGGTGAACTGGCCGCCGCAGGCACCAGCCGAGGGGCAGGCCACGCACTCCAATTCGTGCAGATCGTCGTCGCTGATCGTGCCGGCGCTGTGCTCGCCGACCGCCTCGAACACGTCCTGCACGGTGACGTCTCGACCCCGGAACCGCCCCGGCAGGATCGAGCCGCCATACATGAACACCGACGGCACGTTGAGCCGCACCATCGCCATCATCATGCCCGGCAACGACTTGTCGCAGCCGGCGAGCCCGACCAGCGCGTCGTAGCAGTGCCCGCGCATGGTGAGCTCGACGGAATCGGCGATCAGGTCGCGGCTGACCAGCGAGCTCTTCATGCCGGCGTGGCCCATGGCGATGCCGTCGGTCACCGTGATGGTGGTGAACTCGCGCGGCGTGCCCTGCTTGGACTTGACCCCGAGCTTGACCACCTGGGCCTGGCGGTTGAGCGAGATATTGCAGGGCGCGGCTTCGTTCCAGCACGTCGCGACACCGACGAAGGGCTGCGCGATCTCCTCCTCGGTCATGCCCATCGCGTAATAGTAGGAGCGGTGCGGCGCGCTCTCCGGCCCGACCGAGACGTAGCGGCTCGGCAGCTTCGATTTGTCGGTCGCCATGGCGGCTCTCCCTGTCGCTTTCGATACCCGTTGCGCCGAACAATAAAAGCGCGTCCGGGCCATGCCCAGAGATTAATTTCGGTCCCGGCAACGGCCGGTCGGGGCGCTTGACCATCGGTTCATATTCGACCTAGATGTCGGGTCTGACCGGGACATCCACGAGGACCTGAATTGGCGCAGAAAGCCGAAAGAAAAATCGGCCCGTTCGACTATGTGATCGTCGGCGCCGGCTCCGCCGGATGCGTGCTCGCCAACAGGCTGTCCGCCGACGCGGACACGTCCGTCCTGCTGCTCGAGGCCGGCGGCAAGGACAACTACATCTGGATCCATATTCCGGTCGGCTATCTCTATACGATCAACAACCCGCGGACCGACTGGTGCTTCAAGACCGAGGCGCAGGACGGACTCAACGGCCGCGCGATCGACTACCCGCGCGGCAAGACCCTCGGCGGCTGCTCGTCGATCAACGCCATGGTCTACATGCGCGGTCAGGCGCGCGACTACGATGGTTGGCGCCAGATGGGCAATACCGGTTGGGGCTGGGACGACGTCCTGCCCTATTTCAAGTGCTCGGAGGACTATGCGCCGGGCGCCGACGGGTTCCACGGCACGGGCGGCGAGTGGCGGGTCGAGAACGCCAAACTCTCGTGGGAGATCCTCGACGCCTTCAGGGACGCGGCGGCCGAGGTCGGGATTCCGAATACCGACGACTTCAACCGTGGCAACAACGAGGGCTGCGGCTACTTCAAGGTCAACCAAAAGGGCGGTGTCAGGTGGAGCACCGCCAAGGCGTTCCTGCGCCCGGCGATGGACCGGCCGAACCTGACGGTCCTGACCAAAGCGCAGACCTCGCGCGTGGTCCTGGAGGGCAAGAAGGCCGTGGGGGTCAAGTTCCAGCACGACGGCGTCGCGACGCGCGCCGACGCCAAGGGCGAAGTGATCCTGGCCGCCGGCGCCGTCGCCTCGCCCCAGCTTCTGCAGCTTTCCGGCATCGGCCCCGGGGATCTGCTGCGCTCATTCGATATTCCGGTCCTGCACGAGCTCGCTGGGGTCGGCGAGAACCTGCACGATCACCTGCAGCTGCGCCTGATCTACAAGGTGTCGAACACGGTCACCTTGAACCAGCAGGCCAACAGCCTGATCGGCAAGATCGGCATGGCGATCAACTATGCGCTGTTCCGCAAGGGGCCGCTGACCATGGCGCCGAGCCAACTCGGCGCGTTCGCCCGGAGCGACCCGTCGCGCGAGACCCCGAACCTGCAGTACCACATCCAGCCCTTGAGCCTGGACAAGTTCGGAGAGCCGCTGCACCGGTTCCCGGCCTTCACCGCGTCGGTATGCAATCTCAGGCCCGAATCGCGCGGGACGTTGCGGATCAAGAGCCCGGACCCGAGGGCCGCGCCCGCGATCGACCCCAACTACCTGGCGCATGCGTCCGACCGGCAGGTCGCGGTCGATGCGATCAAGCTGACCCGCCGGATTTGCGACGCGACGCCCCTGGACCTCTTCGTGCCGGAAGAAATTCTGCCGGGCCCGGAAATCCAGAGCGACGAGGACATGGTGCGCGCCGCGGGCGAGATCGGCACCACGGTCTTCCATCCGGTCGGCACCTGCCGCATGGGCCAGGACGACCTCGCGGTGGTCGACGACCGGCTACGGGTGCGCGGGATCGAGGGATTGCGCGTGATCGACGCCTCGGTGATGCCGTCGATCACGTCCGGCAACACCAATTCGCCGACCATCATGATCGCCGAAAAGGCGAGCGACATGGTCAGGCAAGACCGACGGGGTCACGGGTAGTGGGTCACTTTCAAGTACGTCGGCTTCTGACCCAAAGCGGACGTCGAGACTAGATGGAGAGGCAGATCAATGAAGGCAATAGACCGTATCATCCTGATCGCGCTTGTGGCCGGCGTCTGGGCGCTTGTGCTCAAGCCTGGAACGCCAGCGGCGCATCATGAAGGAGCAGGGCACAAGTGTTCTTTAAGCGGTGACGCCGTTGGAGAGTTGGTGGGTAAAAAAGAGGTCAAAATTTACGACTTTAGACGCGTGCACCTTTTCTGCGACCACTTTTGAGGTGACACCATGGCGCGTACCACCATTACGGAAGCGGCAAGGCCGAACTTCGAGCTACTGGCGTCGCCACTCTCAAGGTGGCACGAACTCGCCACGCCCCATACCTTTGCGACTGCTCTCAGATGAACAGCAGATATTAAGACGGACAACGTCCGCTCTATGGTGTGGAGCGGATCAAATTCGGGTGTGTGTCGGCGTCCGATCCTGACCCATAGCGGACATCGTGGTGGATCAAGTGTACGGAAAATTGGCTTCCAAATACCGGCAAAGTTGGACTGCTGGCCTATTTAGCCATTAGCGCGTTCTTCGCGCCCTTGGGGAACGTCACGCCGACCAGTTCGTAAGACTGTACCTCGCCCGGTTTCGTGTCTGACAAGGCGTGCGACAAATCCTTACCGGACCATTTGCGGACCATTTTTACGATCAATCCGGATTCTGGATGGTACCATTGGGTTCTTCTCGTTCCTCGGCCTCGCCGCGTGGGTGCTGTTGTAGAGCGCCGGGTCAGAGGCCCAGCAGGGCGTCGATCTTTTCCGGCTCCAGATCGTCGCCGTGCA
>JASLSL010000052.1 GCA_030743445.1 Alphaproteobacteria bacterium | reverse complement strand
GAGGATATGAAGGAGATCCTTGTCGATATCGGCGGCAACGGCATCGCCGCGCCCCAGGTCCACGAGCCGATCCGGATGTTTGTTTACCGCGTCCGCGAGGATATCATCCCCGAGGGTTCGACCATGAAGTCGGTTCCCTGGACGGTCGTCGTCAACCCGGTCCTCACACCTCTGACCGAAGATACCAAACTCTATTGGGAGCGCTGCCTGTCGCTGCCGGGCCTGCATGGGCAGGTGCCGCGCTTCACCCACATCAGGCTCGAGGCGGTCGGGCTCGACGGCGCGCCGATCGAACTCGACGTGCGCGGGTTCCACGCCCGGCTTCTGCAGCACGAATACGACCATCTGGATGGCATCCTCTATCCGATGCGGATGCAGGACATGTCGAAGCTGTCCTTCAGTTCCGAGCTCGACGATTCGGTGGACTATCCGCCAAGAAATATCGAGGACTTCGTCGGCTGAGCGGTGGATCCGTCGAGCGTGTGATGAATGAAAGCCCCTCCGAAATCGTCGCGGCACTTCGCCGCCTCGGCCTGCTGGCGGCGGACGAGATCGCCGATCTGACGGCGCTGCCGGGCGGCGTGTCGTCCGACATCTGGCGGGTCGATCTCGCCACGGGGCCGGTCTGCGTCAAGCGCGCGCTCGCCAAGCTCAAGGTCGAGGTCGAATGGCGCGCGCCGGTGACGCGTAATGCCGCCGAGGTCGCGTGGTTCGAGGTCGCGGGACGAGTCGCGCCGGGATCGGCGCCGGAAATCCTCGCCCACGACCCCCTCGGCGGACTGTTCGTGATGCAGTATCTCGATCCGGCGACGCATCCGCTCTGGAAGGACGAGCTTCACGCCGGGCGCGCCGATCCGGGTTTCGCCGCCCGGGTCGCGGAACGCCTGATCGACATCCATAAGGCGACCGCCGGAGACCCGGCAATCGCCGAAGCCTTCGCCAATGACGACACTTTCCACGCGATCCGGCTAGAGCCGTATCTGGAAGCGACCGCACGAGTCCATTCCGACCACAAGGATGCACTGACGGCCCTCGTCGAGACCACGGCGGCTACCAAACACGCCCTGGTCCACGGCGACGTCAGCCCGAAGAACATATTGGTTAGCCCGCAAGGCCCGGTGTTCCTCGATGCCGAATGCGCGTGGTACGGCGATCCCGCCTTCGACCTTGCCTTCTGCCTCAACCACATGCTTTTGAAGTGTCTCTGGACCCCGGACGCGACGGAGCGGTTCCTCGCCTGCTTCGACTCGCTCGCCGGGACCTACCTCGCCGGCGTTGGGTGGGAAAGCACGAGCGGGCTCGAGGCCCGCACCGCGCATCTTCTGCCCGGGCTGTTCCTCGGCCGAGTCGACGGCAAGTCGCCAGTCGAATACCTGACCCTGGAGGCGGACAAGGACCGGGTCAGGCGCGTGGCGCGGGCGTTGCTCCGGGATCCCGTCGACGAACTTGCGGCGGTGCGCGACGCCTGGGCGCGGGAGCTCGCGTCGTGAACTGGACGGCGATACAAGATTTGCGCGGCCGGCGGGTATGGGATTCCCGCGGTCGACCCACCGTCGAGGTCGAGGTCAGGCTCGCCGGCGGGGCCGTGGGTCGGGCCATTGCGCCCGCCGGCGCCTCGATGGGCAGCGGCGAGGCGGCCGATCGCCGGGATGGCGGCGATGCCTTCGGCGGCCTCGACGTAACGGGCGCCGTTGCCGCCATCGAGGGCGAAATCGGCGAGGCGCTGACCGGCGTCGGTGCCGAGGACCAGGCGGCGATCGACCAACTGTTGATCGAGCTCGACGGCACCGAGGACAAGAGCCGGCTCGGCGGCAACGCCACGGTCGCCGTCTCGATGGCGGTGGCGCATGCGGCCGCCGCGGCCTCGGGCCAGTCGCTCTGGCGCTATCTCGGCGGGCTCGCGCCCCGGACCATGCCGCTGCCGGAAATCCAGATATTCGGCGGCGGGGCGCACGCCGCTAGGCGCGTCGACGTGCAGGACTTCATGGTGATCGCGGTCGGGGCCGATGATTACACGCAGGCCCTCGACTGGACCGCCGAGGTCTACCGCGCCGCCGGCCGGATCATGGACGAAGCGGGAGTGCTCCAGGGTGTCGCCGACGAGGGTGGCTATTGGCCCGTCTTCGAGACCAACGAGGCGGCCCTCGAAACCTTGGTCAGGGCGATCGAGAAGGCGGGGCTGATACCGGGCGAGCAGGTCGCGATCTCGCTCGACGTCGCGGCGTCCGAATTCGGCGAGGGCGGGCAATACCGCCTCGGGCTCGAAGGGCGCGAGCTCGACAGCGACGCTCTCGCCGAGATGCTGCAAGGGTGGATCGAGCGCTACCCCATTGTCTCGATCGAGGACCCCTTGGCGGAAGACGACGAGGCGGGGCTGGTCGAATTCACCAAGGCGGTCGGCGACCGGGTGCAGATCATCGGCGACGATTATCTGGTGACCGACGCGGACCGGGTGGCGCGCGCGGCCGAGGCCGGCGCCTGCAACGCGGTCCTGGTCAAACCCAACCAGGCCGGCACATTGAGCGAGGCGTACGCGGCCTTCGAGGTGGCGACGGCGGCGGGGTGGGGTGCGGTGATCTCGGCCCGTTCGGGCGAGACCGAGGACGTCACCATCGTCCACCTCGCGGTCGGTTGGGGCGCCGGGCAACTCAAGGTCGGGTCGTTCGCCCGCTCCGAGCGCATGGCCAAGTGGAACGAGGGGCTGCGCATCGCCGAAGCCCTCGATAACGGCGGCGCGTTGCCGTCGCGATCCGCCTTTCCTTGGAGGCGATAACCGCCGCATTCGAATTAATCGCGGGTCCTGGTTTCGTTCATCTTGCGCATTTGCACAATATAGCCAATATGTCGAAACGATGAACGATGACGCTAAAAATATCGAGACCTACCGGTTCACCGGAGCGGTCGCGGAACGGATGAACGTGGAACTCCTGGAGTCGTTCCGGACGACGGAGGAGCAACCGCTCGAACATCCGCTGATCGACGGCGACGAGGACATGGAGGTGCCCGAGATGGGCAACATCTGGCTCGGCGACCAGACCGAAGCCCGGCACTGGCTGTTCCGCCGGATGAAGTATTACACCGACCTCTACCTTGGGTCGGTCGACGAGCCGCGGCATTACCTCGGCTGGGTCAACGTCTACGAACCGGGCCAGGGCATCAAACGGCACGACCACGGGGTAACGTCCGTCGTCTGCACCTATTACCCGCAGGGCGGCGGCGCCATCGTGTTCGACCATCCGATCGGACGGGTGGCGACGATGACGGGGACGCTGGCGCTGTTCCCGGGCGATGTCGCCCATTGGAGCGAAAAGAACGAGGGCGACGAAGCCCGAGTCTGCGTCGTGACCAACGTGCAGGTCGGCAGTATCGACTTCACCGACGCACCGTATGTTTAAGCTTCAGACCCTGGCGATGCGCAGCAGGTTGGTGGCGCCCGGTGTGCCGAAGGGAACACCGGCGGTGATGATGATGCGGTCGCCAGCCTTGGCGAATCCGTCGGCCAAGGCGTGGCGGCCGGCTTTTTCCGCCATGTCCTCGAAGCTATCGGCGTCGCTGGTAAAGATGCTGTGGACACCCCAAACGATGGCGAGACGACGCGCCGTATTCTGGTTCGGCGTCAGGCCGATAATCGGAACGGCGGGCCGCTCGCGGGCGGCGCGAAAGGTGGTCGAGCCCGAGGTCGTGTAGGTCACGATCGCCGCCGCCGAGAGCGTGTGCGCGACTTGGTGCGCCGCGGCGCTGATCGCGTCGGCCGCGGTCGCTTCGGGCTCCGGTTGGTCGGCGTCCATCAGGCCTCGCCATCTCGGCGCTTGTTCGACCCGTTCGATGATCCGGCTCATCATCCCGACCGACTCGACCGGGAACTTTCCGACCGCGGATTCGGCGGACAGCATCACCGCGTCGGCGCCGTCGAACACCGCGGTCGCGACATCCGAGGCCTCGGCCCGGGTCGGTTGCGGCGCGCTGACCATCGATTCCAGCATCTGCGTGGCGACGACCACCGGCTTGCCCGCCTGGCGGCAGACGCGCACGATCTGCTTCTGCAGCGACGGCACCTCCTCGGGCGGAAGCTCGACGCCGAGGTCGCCGCGCGCCACCATCACCGCGTCGCTGAGCTCGATGATCTCGTCGAGCCGGTCGATCGCCGCCGGCTTCTCCAGCTTGGTCATGATCGCCGCGCGTCCGGCAACGAGCCGTCGCGCCTCGGCCAGATCCTCGGGCCGCTGGATGAAGGACAACGCGCACCAGTCGACCCCCTGGTCGAGGCCGAACCGCATATCGGCGCGATCCTTCTCGGTCAGCGGGGAGAGCGGCAGCACGACGCCCGGCACGTTGACGCCCTTGTGGTTCGAGATCACGCCGCCGGTAACGACCTCGGTCAAAGCAAAGTCGGGGCCGCATTCCTTGACCCGCAAACGAATACGCCCATCGTTGACCAGAAGATCGTTGCCGACCTCGAGCGCCTCGAATATCTCCCGGTGCGGCAAGCTGACCCGGCTTGCGTCGCCGTCCTCCTCGTCGAGATCGAGCCGGAACGTATCGCCGTTCTCGATCGTCGCCTCACCCGCGGCGAAGTTGCCGACGCGGAGCTTCGGGCCCTGCAAATCCATCATGATCGCGATCGGGCGTCCAGTGTCCCGTTCGATCTCCCGTATCGCGTTGACGCTCGCCAGATGGTCGTCATGGCTGCCGTGGCTGAAGTTGAGGCGGAATACGTCGACCCCGCTCTCGAACAGGGTGCGGATCGTCGCCGGGTCCGAGCTCGCCGGCCCCAGGGTCGCCACGATCTTGGTCAGATGGTTGCGGCGCATACCGCTTACTCCGCCGCGTCCGAACGCGAAGCGGGGGCGGCTGCCCCCTCCGGCGTGCGGTAATGCTCCAACACCCAGCTCAGATGCCGATCCATCGCCTCGGCCGCGCCTGATGCGTCTTGCGCCTCGATGGCGTCGAAGATCGCGCGGTGTTGGGCCAAAACCGCCGCGTCGTCCTCCGGGGTGCCGAACAGCTCGTAGCGGTGGTAGTCGAGCATCTCGGTCAGGATGTCGCGGATCACCGTCAGGATGTGGAGGTAAACCGCGCTGCCCGAGGCTCGTGCGACGGCGAGATGGAACGCCACGTCGTCGAGCGCGCGCTCATGGGCGTCGCGCTCGGGCGAGGCCATCGCCTCCAAGCTCGCCGCCATCTCCTCCAGGTGCTTTGGCCGTGCGTTTTCCGCCGCGCGCCGCGCCGCCCAGACTTCGAGGTTCGAGCGGATTTCGGCGAGGTCGTGCAGGTTCGAGCGGTCGATCCGGACGAGCTCGGTCAACGCCGGCTCCGTGTCGCCCGTCGCCGAAACCACCCGGGTGCCGCCGCCCTGCACCGCGCTGACGAAACCCTGGCCCTGCAGACGTTGCAGCGCCGCGCGGATCGAAACCCGGCTGACCTTCATCATCTCGGCGAGTTGGCGCTCGGCCGGCAGTTTCTCGCCCGGCGGCAGGTCGCCGCTCGTGATCAGCCGCAGGATTTCCGCCGCGACCCGGTCGGAGACCCGCTCACGCGCGATTTTGCCGAACACCGTCTGGCTCACACCGGCCTCTTTCGTTCATGCGGTCTAAAGGTAATACCAATTCAACCTAGGATCGCCCGCGCCGAAAGGTCAAGCGGCGTAAGCGTTACACGGCGGCGGAATCGCGCTCCCTGAAGACCAGCGCGAGCAGCAGCCCGGCGGCGAACAGTGCCGGCAAGGGGGCGAAGGCGATGGCGTAGGCTTCGGGCGGATAGACCCGGGCACCCTCCGCCATCGCGCCGTCCCAGTTGAGGTCGAGCAGCAAACCGACCAGCGGCTGGCTCAGTGCGCCCGATGCGATGATCATCGTGTTGGCGAACGAAATCGCAGCACCACTCGCATCGGGCGGGCCGTGCTCGGCGGCACCGACGAAACTGAGGACGATGGCGCCGCCCGAGATCCCGCAGAGGAACAACAACACCGCCACGACGACCGGCGGCAGGTCGGGTCCATAGAGGATCAGGGACATGAGAACGGCGGCAGAGGCCGCCCCGGCCAGCATCACCGGACGACGCCGCCCGAGCCGGTCCGAAACCCAACCGAACAGAAAACTGCCACCGCCCATCCCGATCAGCATCGCCGAGGTCATGGCGGCGGCGGCCTCGCGCGGCAAGCCGTAAATCTGCATCAGATAGGGCACGCCCCACAGCGCGGCAAACGCGAAAACCGGTGCGGCGACCGCCGTCCCGTAGAGCGTGACGATCCAGACCTGCGGCAGACGCAGCACCTCGCCAAGCCCCGCGAGCAGCTTGCGGCTGTCCGTGCCGATATCGTGTCCGGTCGGCCCGGGCGCGTCGTGGAACGCGAGCCACGCGAGGAGCGCCAACATCACCCCGGCGGCCGCCAGGGCGTACATGGAATGGCGCCAGCCGATCGCCTCGATCAGCATGCCGGTCGGCGCCTGGCCGCCAACGCCGCCCAGGAGCCCGATCAACAACACCGCGCCCGACAGCATCGCAAGGCGTTCCGGCGGGAACCGGTCGGTCGCGTATTTCAATGTGGCGACGAAGGCAAAGGCGCAGCCGGCGCCGATCAATAGGCGGCCTAAATAAGCGGGACCGACGGACTCGGCGGACCCGAAGAGCGCGCTGCCGGCGGCCGCGAAGATCAAGGCCACGGCGAGTGGCTTGCGCGCGCCCCACTTGTCGACCACCACGCCGACCGGAAGCTGCATCCCCGCATAGGCATAGAAATAGATCGCCGAGAGATTCCCGAGGATCGCTCCGCCGACCGCGAAATCGGCCATCAGATGGTCGACCATCACGCTCGGCATGACCCGGTGCAGCCAGGCATAGGCGAAGGCGATCGTCCCCAGCCCCCAGGCGAGGTAGGCGAGCGCCAGGCGCTCGATGCGTGTGGTTCCGGTTGGAGAAGGCGATCGGGACATGGTGCGACGGATGTACCGCGCGCGGGGTCCGCTGGCAACGCCGTTGGGGCATGGCTCGGCCGGCGAATTTCGCTATAGTTTCGCGCCATGGTGAAGCGCAATCCAGCTAACGACCCAAGGCCGCCCGCGGCCGGCCCGGAGGATCCGCCGCCGTGCACCGAGATTAACGCCGGGGGCACGGTGCCGGTGGTGCTGGTCTGCGACCATGCCAGCAACGCCATTCCGCAGGCGCTTGGGACCCTCGGCCTCGATCCGGCGGTGCTCGCGCGCCACGTCGGCTACGACATCGGCGCCTGGGAGATGACCGAGCATCTCGCCGCGGCACTCGATGCGCCGGCGGTGCTCGCCGGTTACTCGCGCCTGATGATCGACTGCAACCGGCCGCTCGACGATCCGACCTCGATCCGAGAGATCAGCGATGGCATCGTCGTGCCGGGCAATCGCGGGCTCGACGCAGGGGCACGGGCGTCGCGGGCCGAGGCGTTCTACTGGCCCTACCACCGGACGATCGGCAAGACGCTCGATCGCATCCGCGAGAACGGGGCGGCGGCGACCATGGTCTCGATCCATAGCTGCACCCCGGTGATGCGGGGGGTCGAGCGGCCGTGGCATATCGGTGTGTTGTCGAACCGGGACCGGCGTATCGCCGATCCTTTGATTGAGGCGCTCTCGTCGGATGCAAAGCTAACTATCGGTGACAACGAGCCCTATTCGGGACTCGACCCTTATGGTTATACGATGGAAAACCACGCCCTGCCGGCCGGGCTGGCGAATGTGCTGTTGGAGGTTCGCCAGGATTTGATCGACACCCACCACGGTGCCGAAGAATGGGCCGGGATCATCGCCCGGGCCTTAGCGCCGATCCTCCGGGATCCCGCCTTGGCGCAACCGTTCCAGGCGGCCTGAGAAAAGCGAAACGATGCCTCATCGCGAACAACCCTTCACCATCGGCATCGAGGAGGAATACCTGCTCGTCGATCCCGAGACCCGCGACCTCGTCGCCGATCCGCCGGAAGACGTGATGCGCGACTGCGAAGCCCTGATCGATGAGGATTGCGGCGCCGTCAGGCCCGAGTTCATCCGTGCCCAGATTGAGGTCGGAACCGCGGTCTGCCAGTCGATCGCCGAGGCCCGCGACAAGCTCACCAAACTGCGCCGCTGTGTCG
>JASLSL010000051.1 GCA_030743445.1 Alphaproteobacteria bacterium | reverse complement strand
ACCCGCAAAGGGGACTTTCTGCCTTCACCCGCCGGGTGACATGAGACCTGTCTGTTATGATGTGTGTATAGCATTGATTCTTATAGCAGAATCACCCAAACAGGTCATCAATTTAGTAATCCATCTGGGCAATCCGGGCTTATTGCATTTTCAGTGTATAATCTTTGCTATCTCACGATAAGAAAACAAAGAGACGCATAGCCCCAGAGCTTGCTGATCTATTTCATCCCTGGCAACCGAAGGCGACGCTGGCGACATCGAGGGGGTCGAGACTTGGGGAGCGATATTGCGGGCAATCGAAGAGTTGCAGGACTTAGAGCCGGGCGGGTCGGTGCACTAGGTTGCCCCGCGGATCCGGCGGGGTTTTCTTACGACGACGAAATAGTCAGATTTGTCGGCGCCCAAGCGGCCTACAGAGAGTCCCCGTACTGTGGTGAGGGCTAACGAGGGTGCCCGGATCGCCTTAGAGGCCATCAGGCGGCCACCTGTGGCGCTGTATGAGGTATCGAAACGAGTTCGCCTGGTGACTTAGTGGTGACTTTAACAATTCTGGATTCCCATTGTATTTGTAAGATCCACGGTTTTATTAGCTTTTCAGGCAGGATGGACCTCTGCGGTGCCCTGGTCGAGCACCACCGCGTCGCGCTCGACGACGCGGGCGCGGAAGGCCGCCCTGCCGTCGTCGCCATCGCGCCACATCTCGGTGCGGATGGTCTCGCCCGGGAACACCGGCGAGGTGAACCGCGCATTCATCCCGGTGAAGCGCAAGGGGTCGTAATCGCAGAGCGTGCGCAAGATCGCGTGCCCGGCCGTGCCATAGGTGCAGAGCCCATGCAGGATCGGCATGTGGAAGCCCGCCTTCTCGGCGACGTCGGGATCGCTGTGCAGCGGATTGTAATCGCCCGACAGCCGATAGATCAGTGCCGATTGCGGCAGGGTCGCGAGATCGCAGACCTCGTCCGGCTCGCGATCCTCGGGAACGACCTTGACGGTCGACGGGCCGCGCTCGCCGCCGAACCCGCCATTGCCGCGGGCGAAGGTGGTGCTGGTCGCGGTCGCCAGCTTGTCGCCCGATTCCGCGTCGACGATCTCGCGCTCTTGCAGGATCAATGCGCCGACGCCCTCGCCCTTGTCGAAGATGTCGGTGATCCGGGTCTTGGCCCGGATGCTGGCCGAGGTCGGCAGCGGCTTGTGGACCTTGAAGCCCATCTCGCCGTGGACGACCTTGACGTAGTCGATCCCGGTGTCCGGGTTCCTCGCCCACATCCCCGGATGGCCAAGCACGCAGCACATGGTCGGCAGCACCTGCAGGTCCTTCTCGTAGACGAAGGGCAGCTCGGCCCGGTCGACCGGGTCCATGCAGAAGCCGAGGCCGAGTGCGTAGAGCATCACGTCGCGCTCGACGTAGCTCTGCTCCCGCTCGGGAATGTCGTAATTGATCAAGTTGTCGTAATCGATCTTCATTATCCCTACTCCCTCACGAATCCTAAACCGGATCCCACGAGAACACGTCGCCGGAGCGCTCCAACTCGGCGAAGCTCGGCCTCATCGCCGGGATCGCATGCTCGGCGATGGTCTCGGGCGTCCAACCCTCGCCGCGCTGCACCGAGCGCACCGGCCGTGGGTGGCCGAACAGGAATATCTCGTTGAACCGCACGCCGAACACCTGGCCGGTGACGTCCTCGGCGGCGTCGCTGCAAAGGTAGGCGGCCATCGGCGCGATCTTCTCGGGCGTCATCTGCTTGATCTTCTCGACCCGCGCCTCTTCCTCCGGCGTGTTGGTCGGAATGGTGCCGATCAGCCGGCTCCAGGCGAACGGCGAGATGCAGTTGGAGCGCACCCGATAGCGCGACATATCGAGCGCGATGCACTTCGAGAGCGCGAAGATGCCGAGCTTCGCCGCCCCGTAATTGACCTGCCCGAAATTGCCGACGATGCCCGAGGTCGAGGTCATATGGACGTAGGCGCCGGACGACTGGGCGCGGAAAGGCGTTGCCGCCGCGCGGGCGACGTTGAAGCAGCCCTTGAGGTGCACGTTGATCACCGCGTCCCACTCCTCCTCGCTCATCTTGTGGAAGATGCGGTCGCGCAGGATGCCGGCGTTGTTCACCACCGCGTCGATCTGGCCGAAGGTGTCGAGTGCCTGCTGGACCATGCCGTGGGCCGCGTCCCAATCGGCGACGGAGTCCGTGTTCAGCACCGCCTCGCCGCCGGCGGCCTTGATCGCGTCGACGACCTCCTGGCCCGGGCCGACGTCTTGGCCCTCGCCGGCGGCGTCGCCGCCGAGGTCGTTGACCACCACCTTGGCGCCGTGCTCGGCCATCAGCATCGCGATGCCGCGGCCGATTCCGCGCCCCGCGCCGGTGACCAGCGCGACCTTGCCTTCGAGCATTGCCATATTCATTTTCTCCCTTGTGCTGTTACGGCGTCGCCTCGGTGCCGAGGGCGGTTTTATTCTTGTCGGCGTGGCGATTGCGGCCGCCGCGCGAGGTAAAATCGTAGGCCCTCGCACCCGGGCTTGCAACACGGGCTCTCCGAAGTCAGGCGCCGGCTTGCCGGTCGAAAAACACCCCTAAGCCAACCACTCGAGACAGCCGGACGGTCCGAGCAGCGCGTCGGCGCGGTCCTTGGCATCACCCTCGAGCCGGGCGTAAAGGCTGCGCAGCCGCGAATAGCACTTGACCTGGTAGCGGAACGACGCCTGGGCATAGGGCCGCCCCCAAATCGTAAGGCTCAGCTCTTCCTTCCCTGCCTCTGCCGCTTCGACGTTCGCCTTGAGGTACGGCAGATAAGCCTCGCCGCAGATCCGCAGCAGGGCGGCGACAGCGTCGGGCGTCGGTGTTTCGGGCGACCGCCATTCGCCCTCGACGCCCGAAAGGTCGTCCATCTGCCGCACCCAGTGCAGCACCGTCGGCCCCAGCCGGCGCATCTCGTCGCGCGGTGTCGGATCGTCCGAGAGCGTCTTCAGTTGACCGAACAGGCCGAAATCGCCGAGCGCCGGCCGCGAGCCGAACAGAAAGGCGCCGATCCCGCAGTGCGACTCCAGAGCCTCCAAGGTGCGCCGGTAACTTTCCTCGATCACGGGACGATTCGCCTCGGTGCAGCCGACCAGCGCCATGCGACTGACCTGGCGCGCGCCGATTTCGCGGGCGAAGTCGCGGCGATCGACCAAAGGCGTCGCCGCCGGCAGCCGGTCCGAGGCAATCCACCAAGCGGCGTAATCGCGGTCGGTCGCATAGAACCATCGGTAATGGAACATCGCCTTTGTCAGCCACTCGTCGCCGAAATCCTCGATCAGGTCCGAGAGGAAGCGCGCTGCCGGATCGTCCGGCAGGATCGAGCGACCCTCGTAACGCTCCTCCAACTCGTAGGCGATCGGAGTCGAATCGACCCGCCAATCCGACCCGTCGGGGAACAGCACCATGGGCATCAACTGCGGGCGCACATGCGCGGTCTCCTCCTGCTGCTCGGGCGTACGTTGCTGCCAGAGATGCGGAATGCGCCGGTAGCGGAAGATCGCGCGCATTTTCACCGAATAAGGCGATCCGTTCTGCCCTATGACGCGGCAATAGTCGGTCATCTGCCGCTACTCCGCCGCCTTGGGCATTTCTTTTGGCCCGACGACCGAAAGGCCGCAGCGCAGGGCCTCGGTCTCGAACACGTCGTCGGGCATGACGTTGGCGATGTTGGCGTCGGGGCCGAACTCCTCGATCAGGAACTTCTTCAGGCCATAGACGTCGCTGAGCGAGGTTCCCGCAATCCACGGGCCGGGCAGCTCGTAGATCACTTTGTCCGCCGGCAGTTCCGCCTTCAGGGCGCCGATCAGGTCGCGCTTGACCTCGCCATCGACGACGATCTCGGCCGCCTCGACCAGCACCACGCCGGCGCCGGCCTCCAAGCAATCCTTCGCCTGGCCGATCAACTCCTCCGCAGTCTGCTTCGTGTCCTTTGAGCCGACCTCGCCGTGGACCTCGAGCCCGGCCTCGACCGCGCCGGCGATCAGCCCCTTGCGCTGGTCCGAGGTCAGCGGCACGCAATTATCCGAGACCTCGATCGCCCGGAAGCCGACCCGCTTGGCCTCGGCGAAATAGGCCTCGGCCGCATCGAAGCCCTGGGTCGCGACCAGGTATTCCAGGAACTGGCCGCCGATGAAGGGTTTTACATGGTGGCTCTCGCACAGCAGGATTTTCTGGTCGAGGTAGGTCTCGCGGTAGATGCGCGAGGTCCCGACCGCGATCTTGATCAAATCCACATGAGGTGCGACGAGGGTCAACAGATCCTCGAGCCGCCCGACCGGCACGCCGAAGTCGAGCATCATGGTCAGGCCCGTGGTCCGCGGCTTGGTGGTGCTGCGCTCGGCTGGCAGCTCGACGAACTCGAACGGATGTTTCGGCATTGGGCTCGCTCCCGTTGTCTCGCGCGATTATGGCGCAAAACCGGCCGTCGGCAAATTCGACAGGCCGGGTTTGCGGCACTAAGCTCGGCATCCCAAGACGAAAGACCAGAGCGAACACGATGCGGATTACCCTGCTCGGCACCGGCACGCCGACCCCGTCCTTGAAGCGCATGAGCTCCGGCTACATGGTCCGGACCGGCGACGACGTGATCCTGTTCGACCACGGCCCTGGCGCCTATCACCGGATGATGGAGGCGGGTGTCGCCGCCGTCGACGTCAGCCACATTTTCTTCACCCATCTGCACTACGACCACTGTCTGGATTACGCGCGGCTGTTGATGACCCGCTGGGACCAGAGCGGCGGCGAGGTGCCCGAGCTCAAGGTCTTCGGCCCGCCCTTCATAGAGCGCATGACCGAGCTGTTGATCGGCGAGGACGGCGTCTATGGCCCCGACCTCGACGCCCGGATCAACCACCAGCTTTCGATCGATACCTTCGAGTGGCGTGGTGGGGTGCCGCCGCGGCCGCGGCCGGCGCCGGAAATTACCGAACTCAGAAGCGGCGATGTGGTCGAGGGCGACGGCTGGACCCTGACCACGGCGAGCGTGGTGCACGTCCAACCCTATCTGGTGTGCTATGGCTACCGGCTCGACACCGAGGCGGGCTCCCTCGCCTACTCCGGCGACACCGGGCCCTGCGCCGGCATGGACAAGCTCGCCGATGGCGTCGATGTGCTGATCCATATGTGCCAATATATCTCCGGCACCGAGCCGTCCGAGGCCTACACCAAGGGCTGCATGGGGCACCTGGAACTGGCCGAGCTCGGCAAGCGGGCCGGGGTCAAGAACCTGGTGGTGAGCCACGTGCTGGAGCAGATGGACGTGCCCGGCGTGCGCGAGCGGCTGATCCGCGAAATGGGCGAGATATACAACGGCAATATCTTCTTCGGCGCGGATCTGATGGAAATCCCGATCGGGGCGCCCGCACCCGACGCGATGCGCTAGGGCGGACGATTGACGAGGAGAGCCAACGCGATGTCGCTGCAACCGACGATCAAGGCCAACAACTACATGATCTCGGCGGGTCATTACCTCGCCACCGAGGCCGGGTTCCGGGTGTTGGAGGCCGGTGGCAACGCGTTCGACGCGGGTGTGGCGGCGGGCATCGCGCTCGGCGTCGTGCAGCCGGACCTGGTCCAATTCTCGGGCGTGGCGCCGATCATCCTCTACCACGCCGCGAGCGACGAGGTGATCACGGTCAGCGGCCTCGGCTGGTGGCCCAAATCGGTCGACCTCGCGACCTTCATCGAGATGCACGGCGGCACGATTCCGGTCGGGGTCGAGCGCACCGTGGTGCCGGCCGCCCCCGACGCCTGGATCCGAACGCTGGAACGCCTCGGTACCATGTCGTTTGCCGAAGTCGCGGCTGACGCCGTGCGCTACGCCGGCGAGGGCTTCACCGTCCACGCCCTGCTCGCCGAGAACCTGGAAGCCCACAAGGACCGCCATGCGGGCTGGCCCGCCAACGCGTCGATCTTCATGCCCGAGGGCCGGCCCTTGCGTGAAGGAGGGACAATTGTCCAGAGCGACCTCGCACGCGCGCTGCAATACATGATCGACGAGGAAACGGCCGTCGCCGGGAAGGGCCGCGAGGCCGGCCTCCGGGCCGCGCGCGACGCGTTCTACAAGGGCGACATCGCCAAAACCATCGCCGACCACCAGGCGGCCGAGGGCGGCCTGCTGACCATGGAAGACATGGCCGAATACGAGTCCGGCTTCGAGCCGCCGGTCAAGCAGAGCTACACTGGCTTCGGCGATCCGATCGAGGTCTATACCTGCGCGCCCTGGTGCCAGGGCCCGGTGCTGTTGCAGATGCTGTCGATCCTCGACGGGGTCGATCTCCGGGCGATGGGCCACAACTCGGCCGACTATGTGCATTTTCTGGTGGAGGCGATGAAGCTCGCCTTCGCCGACCGCGAGGCCTATTACGGCGACCCCCGGTTCATGGAAGTGCCGACCGAGTATCTGGTCTCGAAGGACTACGGCGCCAAGCGCCGCGGCCTGATCGACCCGGATGCCGCCTACGTGGATGTGCAAGTTCCTGGCGAGGTGCCGGGCGTGGGTGCGGGACCCGCCGCGGCAAGCGCGGCGGATGCGCCCGCCGGCATCGCGCTCGATACCTCCTACGTCTGCGTCGCCGACAAGGCAGGCAACGTGTTCTCGGCGACGCCGAGCGACGGCACCTATGGCGCACCGATCGTGCCCGGTCTCGGCATGTGCCCGTCGCCGCGCGGCACCCAGAACTGGGCGGTGGAGGGCCATCCCTCGGCGATCGCGCCCGGCAAGCGCCCGCGCCTGACGCCCAGCCCGGCCCTGGCCCTGCGCCGGGGCAAGGTGGCAATTCCCTTCGGCACCCCCGGCGGCGACGTCCAGGCGCCGGCGATGCTGCAGGTGTTGCTCAACATGGAGGTCTGGGGCATGGCGCCGCAGGACGCGGTCGAGGCGCCGCGCTTCTCGACCTTCAGCTTCCCGAACTCGTTCGAGCCGCACGCCATCGAGAAAAACCTGGTGCGAATCGAGGGCCGGATCGGCGGCGAGGTCAGGGACGCACTCATCGCCAAGGGCCACGAGGTCGAGCAATGGCCCGACGCGACCTGGAAAGCCGGCGCCGTCTGTACTATTGAAAGTCACCGGGAGAGCGGCGTCATGACCGGCGGCGCCGATTTCCGCCGGCCCTGCCGGGCGATGGGCTGGTAATCCCGCAACGAAATTAGCCGAGGGGAATAGGATGGCGTTCCAGCCACAGATCAACGGCAACAAGCACATGATCGCCGCGGGGCACTACCTCGCGACCCAGGCCGGCTACGACATTCTCGAGGCTGGAGGCAACGCGATCGACGCCGGTGTCGCGGCCAATCTGGTGCTCGGCGTGGTCCAGAGCGACATGGTCAACATCGCCGGCGTGGCCCCGATCATGGTGTACCTGAAGGAGCGCGACGAGGTGCTGACCCTCGCCGGCGTCGGCCCGTGGCCCAAGGCGACCTCGCTCGACCGCTTCGTGCAGGAATTCGGCGAGGTGCCGCTCGGCATTCTGCGCACCGTGGTGCCGGCCGCGCCCGACGCCAACATCCAGGCGCTGTTGCGCTGGGGCACGATGAGCTTCGCCGATGTCGCGGCGGCGGCGATCCGCTACGCCCGCGACGGCTTCCCGATGCACAACCTGATGGTGGCCTATCTCGAGGACCACCAGGAGACCTACCGGATGTGGCCGGCGAACGCGGAGATTTACCTGCCGGACGGCGAAGTGCCGAAGATCGGCGACCGATTCGTGCAGAGCGACCTCGCGGGCTCGCTGCAATACATGGCGGACCAGGAGACGGCCTCGAAGAACGGCCGCGATAGCGGGCTCGGGGCGGCGCGCGGCGCGTTCTACACCGGCGACATCGGCCGCACCATCGTCGAGTTCCACGAGGACAACGGCGGCCTCTTGTCGATGGAGGACATGGCGGAGTTCGAGTGCGAGCTGTTGCCGCCGGAGAAGATCACCTATTCGGGCGGCGAGCCGCTCGACATTTATGCCTGCGGCGTGTGGTGCCAAGGTCCGGCGATGCTGCAGATGCTGCGCCTGCTCGACGGCATCGACCTCAAATCGATGGGCCACAATTCGGCCGACTACATCCACACCATGGCCGAGGCGATCAAGCTCGGCTTCGCCGACCGCGAGGCCTTTTACGGCGACCCGAACTTCGTCGACGTACCGATGGAAAGGCTGTTGTCGGAAGACTACGCGGCCGAGCGCCGGGCCATGATCCGCGCCGGCGAGGCCTGGCCCGACATGCCGCCGGCGGGCAAGATCGCGGGTGCTGGCGGCGGCCCGATCGTCTCGGCGCCGACCGCGGGCAGTCCGCCCGCCCCGGCCGACACCTCCTATGTCGGCGTGGTCGACGAGCAGGGCAACGCGTTCTCGAGCAACCCGTCGGACGTGACCTGGGAGTCGCCAGTGGTCCCGGGGACCGGGCTCTGTCCCTCGGCGCGGGGCTCGCAGTCGTGGGCGGTGCCGGGCCATGCCTCGTCGCTCGGCCCCGGCAAGCGGCCGCGCCTCACGCCGAACCCGGCGATGGCGATCCGCAAGGGTAAATTGGTGATGCCGTTCGGCACCCCCGGCGGGGACAACCAGACCCAGGCCAACCTTCAGGTGCTGCTCAACATGGAGCTCTTTGGCATGGCCCCGCAGGACGCGGTCGAGGCGCCGCGCTTCATGACCCACAGCCAGCCCGATTCGTTCTCGCCGCACCGGGCCTATCCGGGCAAGCTGACGGCGGAAAGCCGGATCGACGAGGCCGTGACCGGCGATCTGAAGGCGCGCGGCCACGACGTCGAACGCATACCCGAGTTCACCTGGAAGACCGCAGGTGTGTGCGTCGTCCGCAAGGACGAGGAAACCGGCCTGCTGGAGAGCGGCGCCGACCCGCGGCGGCCATCCCGCGCCATGGGGTGGTGAGCGCAACGACCCAGGCCATGGGAGACACCGAATGGCGAAGAACGACTACGATGTGATCGTCGTCGGCGCAGGCAACGCCGCGCTGTGCGCCGCGTTGGCGGCCGAGGAAAACGGCGCCAAGGTCGCGGTGCTGGAGCGCGCGCCGGAAGACCTATCGGGCGGCAACAGCCGGTTCACCGCGGGCGCCATCCGCTTCGCCCACAACGGCTTGCAGGACCTACAGACCGTGCTCGACCTCAACCCGGAGGAGATCGAGAACACCGATTTCGGCGTCTACACCACAGACGATTTCTACGACGACATGTACCGGGTCACCAACTACCGGTGCGACGCGGACTTGGTCGAGGTGCTGGTGACCAAGAGCCTCGAGACCCTGCAATGGATGAAGGAGAAAGGCGTCCGGTTCCAGCCGAGCTATGGCCGCCAGGCGTTCAAGGTCGACGGCAAGTTCCGATTCTGGGGCGGGCTCTGCCTCGAGACCTGGGGCGGCGGTCCGGGCCTGGTCGAGACGGAACACGGGATCGCCCGGAAAAACGGCATCGAGATCATGTTCGACACGAGAGCCCTCACCCTGCTCTACGACGACGAAAAGGTCTACGGCGTCAAGGTAAAGCAGAAGGGCAAGGCGCTGGAGATGCGCGCCAAGGCGGTGGTGCTCGCCGCCGGCGGATTCGAGGCGAATTCCGAGATGCGCACCCGCTATCTTGGCCCCGGTTGGGAGCTCGCCAAGGTCCGCGGCACGCAATACAACACCGGCGACGGGATCCGCATGGCGCTCGACATCGGCGCCATGCCGTATGGCAACTGGTCGGGCTGCCATTCGGTCGGCTGGGACTTCAACGCGCCGCCGTTTGGCGACCTCGCGGTCGGCGACAACTTCCAGAAGCACAGCTACCCGCTCGGCATCATCGTCAACGCCGAGGGCAAGCGCTTCGTCGACGAGGGCGCCGACTTCCGCAACTACACCTACGCCAAGTACGGCGGCGAGGTCTTGCGTCAGCCGGGACAACTGGCGTGGCAGATATTCGACCAGAAGGTCGTCGACAAGCTGCGCGACGAATACCGCATCCGCCAGATTACCAAGGTCACGGCGAACACGATCGAGGCGCTGGCCGGCAAGCTCGACGGCGTCGAGGCGGCGGGCTTCATCGAGACCGTCGAGGCGTTCAACGCCGCGGTGATGGAGGACGTGCCGTTCGACCCGACGGTGCTCGACGGCCGCGGCACCAAGGGGCTCGAGGTGCCGAAATCGAACTGGGCCAACAAGCTCGACGAGCCGCCCTTTGAGGCCTACCAGATCACCTGCGGCATCACCTTCACCTTCGGCGGCCTCAAGATCGATACCCAGTCGGCCCAGGTCATCGATACCGACCAGTTGCCGATCCCCGGCCTCTATGCCGCGGGCGAATTGGTCGGCGGCATTTTCTATTTCAACTATCCGGGCGGGACCGGATTGATGGCGGGCTCGGTATTCGGCCGGCTCGCCGGCGCCGCGGCGGGCGAAGCGGCGGTCAAGTGACACCTATTTGCAGCCGGGCCGTCCCTGCAGGACCTCCTCGGCGG
>JASLSL010000050.1 GCA_030743445.1 Alphaproteobacteria bacterium | reverse complement strand
CAGCATGAAGGCATCGGCGGGCTCGCCATCGCGTCCGGCCCGGCCCAGTTCCTGGTAATAGGCTTCCATGTTGCCGGGCAGGTTGGCGTGGAAGACGTAGCGCACGTCGGGCTTGTCGATGCCCATGCCGAAGGCGATGGTGGCCGCCATGACCACGCCCGGCTCGGTCATGAAGATGTCCTGGTTGGCGGCCCGCTCGGCGCTGTCGAGGCCCGCGTGGTAGGGCAGGGCGCGGAGGCCGTTCCCCACCAGCAAGTCCGCCGCCACCTCGGTGTTTTTGCGTGACAGGCAGTAGACGATGCCGCTCTCGCCGGGCCGCGCCCGAACGAAGTCGAGAAGTTGGCGCTTCCAGTCGTGCCGCGCCTCGACCGCCAGGCGGATATTGGGCCGGTCGAAGCCGGTGACGAAGGTGCGCCCCTGGCCATGGAACAGTTTCGCCGAGATGTCCATGCGCGTCGCCTCGTCGGCGGTGGCCGTGAACGCCGAGAGCGGAGTGCCGGGAAACAGCTCCACCAACCGGGTCAAGGCCTCGTAGTCGGGCCGGAAGGACGGTCCCCAGCGTGAAATGCAATGGGCCTCGTCGATGGCGATCTGCACCACCGGCAGGCGCTGGAGCGCGGCCAGCATGCGCTCCGTCATCAGCCGTTCCGGCGAGATGTAGAGCAGGCGGCACTCGCCCGCCGCGACGCGCCTCCAGGTCGCCACGTTGACCTCGCGGTCGCGCGACGAGTTGATGGTCTCGGCGGCGACGCCGTCGAGCGCAAGCGCCGCCACCTGGTCCCCCATCAGGGCGACCAGCGGTGAGACGACGAGGGTCAGGCCGTCCCGGATCAGGGCCGGGATTTGATAGCACAGCGATTTGCCCGAACCCGTGGGCATGATCGCGAGCACGTTGGTGCCGTCCAGGATATCGCCGATGACCTCTTCCTGCCCCGGCCGGAACGAGGAATAGCCGAACACCTCGCCGAGGATACGACGGGCCTCGGAATTGGCCGGAAGGATTGGCACGGGCGGCGGTCCGCAATTGTGTCGCTGGGGCCAGCCTAGGCAATCCGGCCACGGGGAACAAACGGATTGCGGGTTCACGCGGGCAAGGGGGGCTCAACAAAGAAAAGGGCCCCGTCCCGAGAGCGCGCCCCAAGGGCGCCAAGGACGAGGCCCTTAACCTTTGCTATGGATGCCCTCAGCAGTCGGCGACGGCCCGCTTGGCCATTACGGTGACCAGGTGGGCGCGGTATTCCGCACTCGCGTGGATGTCCGAGTTGAGGCCGCCCTGATCGACCGAGATGCCGGCGACCGCATCCGCCGAGAAGTCGCCGTCGAGCGCCTTCTCCATCTCGGCGGCCCGGAACACGCCGTCCTGGCCCGCCCCGGTCACCGCGACCCGGGTACCGCCGCCGGTCTTGGCGACGAACACGCCGACGATGGCATAGCGCGAGGCCGGGTTCTCGAACTTCTTGTAGCAGGCCGCCTCGGGCACCGGGAAGCTGACCGCGGTGACGATCTCGCCGTCCTCGAGCGCCGTCTCGAACAGGCCTTGGAAGTAGTCGTCGGCCGCGATCTCGCGGCTGTTGGTGACGATCGTCGCCCGCAGGCCCAGGCAGGCCGCCGGATAGTCCGACGCCGGGTCGTTGTTGGCGATCGAGCCGCCGATCGTGCCCCGGTTGCGGACCTGCGGATCGCCGATCCCGCCGGCAAGCGCCGCCAGCGCCGGAATCTTGCCGGCGACGTCCTTCGAGCCCGCGACCGCCGCGTGGGTGGTCAGGGCCCCGATCACGACGTTGTCGCCCTCGACCTTGATGCCGGCGAGATCGCCGATGCCCGAGAGGTCGATCACGTCGCTTGGCTTGGCGAGGCGCTGCTTCAACGTCGGCAGCAGCGTCTGGCCGCCCGCGAGATAGGTGCCGTCCTCGGCCTTCTTCGCCGCGGCCGCGGCTTCGTCGACCGATCCGGCCTTTTGGTAGTTGAAATCGTACATGGCTATTCCCTCTCCCTCGGGCCCTAGGCCGCTGCGTTCTGGATTGCCTGCCACACGGTTTCGGCCGTGGCGGGCATGGCGACGTCGGTGACGCCGAGCGGGGCGAGCGCGTCGACGACGGCGTTGATCACCGCCGCAGGCGCCGCGATCGCGCCGGCCTCGCCGCAACCCTTGACCCCGAGCGGGTTCAGGGGCGACGGGGTCTCGGTCGTCTCGACCACGAAGCTGTTCGGCAAATTGTCGGCCCGCGGCATGGTGTAGTCCATGAACGAGCCACTGACCAACTGGCCGTCGTCGTCGTAGACGCAGCCCTCGAGCAGCGCCTGGCCCACACCGTGGGCGACGCCGCCGTGGACCTGGCCCTCGACGATCATCGGGTTGATCACGGTGCCGAAGTCGTCGACCGCCGTATAGTTGACGATCTCGACCTCGCCGGTGTCGGGATCGACCTCGACCTCGCAGATATGCGCCCCCGCCGGGAACGAGAAGTTCAGCGGGTCGTAGAACGCGGTCTCGGTCAGCCCCGGCTCGACGCCCTCGGGGTAGTTGTGCGGCACGTAGGCCGCGAAGGCGACCTCGCCGATGGCCATCGACTTGTCGGTGCCGGCGACGGTGAAGGTGCCGTCGGCGAACTCGATGTCGTCCTCGGAGGCCTCGAGCGCGTGGGCGGCGATCTTCTTGCCCTTCTCGATGATCTTGTCTGCCGCCTTGACGATGGCCGAGCCGCCGACCGCGATCGAGCGCGAGCCGTAGGTGCCCATGCCGAACAGCACCTTGTCGGTGTCGCCGTGCGAGACTTCGACGTTTTCGATGTCGACGCCGAGCCGGTCGGCGACGACCTGGGCAAAGGTGGTCTCGTGGCCCTGGCCGTGGCTATGGGTCCCGGTAAACAGGGTGACGTTGCCGGTCGGGTTGAACCGGATTTGCGCCGATTCATAGAGGCCGACGCCGCCCCCGAGCGCGCCGACCGCGGCCGACGGCGCGATGCCGCAAGCCTCGATATAGGTCGCGAAGCCGACGCCGCGCATCTTGCCGCGCTTCTTGGCCTCGTCCTTGCGCTTTGCGAGCCCCTTGTAGTCGGCGGTCTTCAGCGCCGCGTCGAGCGACGCCCCGTAGTCGCCGCAATCGTATTGGTGGATCACCGGCGTCTGATAGGGGAAGGCGTCGGGCTGGATCAGGTTCTTCCGCCGAAGTTCGGCGGGGTCCATCCCCAATTCGGTGGCCGCCGTCTCGACCAGGCGTTCGACCACGAAGGTCGCCTCGGGCCGCCCGGCGCCACGCACGGCGTCGACCGGCGCGGTGTTGGTGAAGCACGCCCGGACGTCGCAGTAGATTTGCGGCGTCGTGTACTGGCCCGCCAGCAGCGTGGCGTAGAGGAAAGTCGGCACCGCGCTCGCGAAAGTCGAGAGGTAGGCGCCCATGTTGGCCTTGGTATTGACCCGCATCGCGAGGAAGTTGCCGTCCTTGTCCAAGGCCAACTCCGCCTTGCTGACATGGTCGCGGCCGTGGGCGTCGGACTGGAACGATTCCGAGCGTTCCGCCGTCCACTTGACCGGCCGGCCGACCTTGCGCGCGGCCCAGATGCAGACCGTCTCCTCGGCGTAGATGAAGATCTTCGAGCCGAAGCCGCCGCCGACGTCGGGCGCGATCACGCGCAGCTTGTGCTCCGGCGCGATGCCGTTGAAGGCGGAGAGCACGAGCCGGTGGACATGCGGGTTCTGGCTCGTGGTGTAAAGCGTCAAGCTGTCCGCGCCGGCGTCGTATTCGCCGACCGCGGCCCTGGGCTCGATCGCGTTCGGGATCAGCCGGTTGTTGACGATGTCGATCGAGGTTACGTGGTCGGCTTTCTCGAACGCCGCGTCGGTCTCGGCCTTGTCGCCGATTTCCCAGTCATAACAAAGGTTTCCGGGTACATCCCCGTGCACCTGCGGACTGCCGTCGGCGAGTGCAGCGACCGGCGCGGTAACCGAAGCAAGTTCCTCGTAATCGACCTTGACCAGCTCGGCCCCGTCCTTGGCCTGCGCCAGCGTATCGGCGATCACCACGGCGACGTGGTCGCCGACATAGCGCACGGTTTCCGTCGCCAGGGCCGGATGGGCCGGCGCCTTGTGCGGCTCGCCGTCTTTGCCGGTGATGGTCCAGCCGCAGATCAGCGGGCCGACGCCGTCGTCGGCGAGTTCCTTGCCGGTCAAGACCGCCACCACGCCGGGCGATTTCCCGGCCTTCGCGGTGTCGACCTTCTTAATGTTGGCGTGGGCGTGCGGCGAGCGCACGAAGCACGCATAGGCTTGGCCCGGACGGTTGATGTCGTCGAGATAATGTCCGTTGCCGGTGAGAAAGCGGTAATCCTCTTTGCGGCGTACCGCGGCGCCGACTCCCTGTTCGGTCATGATCCTACCCCTTCATCGCCTGGGCGCCGGCTTTGATCGATTTCACGATGTTGTGGTAGCCGGTGCAGCGGCAGAGGTTGCCCTCGAGCCATTCACGGATTTCGGTCTCGGAGGGATCCGCATTGTTCTTCACGAGATCGAGCGCGCTCATCACCATGCCCGGGGTGCAGAAGCCGCATTGCA
>JASLSL010000049.1 GCA_030743445.1 Alphaproteobacteria bacterium | reverse complement strand
TGTCACCAGCTCGGTGATCGAGAAACAGTCGTGGCATTCGAACATCGAAATCTGCTCACGCGGCTTCTCGATCCCGGCCTCCTTGTAGGCACGCTCGGCCGCCTTGCGGGTGGTGATGAAATAGCTGCCGTCCCACGAGTTGTGGCTCGCCTCCTGGCCGTTCGAGACCGCGAGCTGCAGCGCCTTGACCGAGACCAGGTCCTTCTTGCCGAGGCTCGCGGCGATCTCGGGCGTGGTGACGATTGCCGCCGCCGCGCCGTCCGAGACGCCGCAGCAATCGAACAGGCCGAGCGGGGCCGCGATCATCGGTGCATTTAGCACCGTGTCGATGTCGATCTCCTTGCGCAGATGCGCCTTCGGGTTCTTGGCGCCGTTCGCGTGGCTTTTGACCGAAATTTGCGCCATCGCGCGCTTGAGCTCGCTCATCTCGACCTCGTGCTTGGCCGAATAGGCAGTGGCGAGCTGTGCGAAGCTGCCGGGTGCTGAGGCGTTGGCCCAGTACATCGAATTGAGCGTGCCCCGGCTACGCTGCGGCAGGCCGCCGTAGCCGGTGTCCTTGAGCTTCTCGACGCCGACGGCGAGCGCGATGTCGGCTGCCCCGGAGGCCACGGCGTAGACCGCGCCGCGGAACGATTCGGTGCCGGAGGCGCAGTAGTTCTCGACCCGGGTCACCGGGATGTTGGGCAATCTGAGCGTGATCGAGAGCGGCAGGCCGGACTTGCCGACATGCACTTCCTCGATCGCCGTCGAGAACCAGGCCGCGTCGATTTGGCTGGTCTCGACGCCGGCGTCGCTCAGGCCCTCCTCGTAAGCCTCGACGATCAGGTCTTCCGCGTCGGCGTCCCACCGCTCGCCGAACTTCGAGCAGCCCATGCCGAGAATGGCGACCTTGTCCTTGATTCCGCTTGCCATCGTCTAACTCCTCGTTGTTGGTCCGCGACGCGCGGGCCGTTTGCCTAAGTATAGCCCCGCTATCGGGCCTGCGTGAAGTCCGGTGCGGCTTTCCAGAAATAGCGCGTAAATCCGCGCTGACTGTCGTAATCCTTGATGCGGAACATCATCCGCACCGGCGTGCCGACCTCGACCTCACCGACATCGACGTCGGTGATGTCCGACATCAGCCGGCCGCCTTCGTCGAACACGATCATGCCGAAATGCTGCGGCGGCTCGACCGCGTAGGTCAGATTGTCCGCCGTCCAGGACTGCACCTTCGCCTTGGCGTCGGCGAAGGGATGGTCGTCTTGGCTGTGGAAGGCGCCGCAGTTCGGGTTCACGCAGACCTTCGACTTCGGGAATTGCACGGTGCCGCACTGGCGGCATTGGCCGCCCATCATGCCGATCAGCATTTCCTTGTTGCGGTAAAGCGCGGTCAGCGCCGTCTGCTTGTCGAGTTCGGCGCGGAGGCCGTGGTCCAATATCATAAGGTCGTTGAAGGCGAGGTACTTGTTGTAGTTGCTTTCCTCGATCCGGCGGGCGAGGAAGCCGGAGACGCCCATCTGCGGCCGCTTGGTCTTGATCGCCTCGGTAGTTCGGAACATCAGGGCGTCGCAGCCCTGAGCGAACCCGGCGACGATGATGGTCTGACCCGGTTCGGCCTCCTCCAGTGCGTGCGCCAGCATGACGAGGGCATGCGCCGTGCCGGCTTCGCCCAGCATGCCGTGCAGGTTGTCGCGCACCGCGTCGTCCTTGAGGCCGCAACGCTTCGCCACCATACCGCCGACCCGGCGGATGACGCAGGGCATTATGAACTGGTCGACCGCATCGGGGGAGACACCGGTCTCCTTCGCGAGTCCCTCGAGCGCCTGGGGCACCAGCTTCATGTAGCCTTCGTCGCGGATCCAGCGCTCCTCCCAGTGATAGTCGAATTCCTCGCCCTCGCCCTTGTAATGATCGACGAAGTCGGTCGCGACCTGATAGGCGCCGACGAACTCGGCGATCGGATCGTCCGAGCCGAGCGTGAAGGCCGCGGCGGCATCGCCGTAGAGCAGCTCCTGCACGTTGGCGGCCTTGGTCCGGCGCTTTTCGGAGGCGGCATAGAGGGTCGTCTCGCCGACGCCCTTGGCGTGGTTGAGGGCGTTGATCAGCGCCGTCGTGCCGGCGCGCTGCGAGGAGGTCACATCCATCGACATGATGTTCTCGCCGAGATTGAGCGCGGTCGCGAGCACGCCCGAATTCTGCCGGTCCTTGAACGGCAGCGAGGTCGAGGCGAGGAACACCGCCTTGATGTCGTCGCGTGCGGCCGGGCCGAGGCAGTCGCGCGACGCCTCGACGGCCATTGTCAGCGCGTCCTCGTCCCAGTTACACATCGAGCGCTCGCCCGTGGCGTAGCCTTTGATCGCCGGGTTGAACCAGGCGATCGCCTCGACGACGGCCTGTCGCTGCAGCCGTTTGCGCGGAACATAGGCGCCGTATCCGGTTATTCCGATCATTCGTGACTGTCTCCCTGTGGCTGTTGCGCCAACCTAATTGAAGCGCCGACACGCCCGTCAAGCAAGCTCTCGTACCGCCAGGCTCCAAAAAAAAGGTGCCTGGCACCTTTTTCTGGCACTCTCGGGCGATGCGGACTTTGATCCGAGCGGTAGTCCTTTCGGTAGCGTTGGCGGCGCCCGCCGCGCCAGCCACGATGGCTGCCGAGATCGTCGGCAAGCCGCATGTCGTCGATGGCGACACCATCGAGGTCGCCGGACGGCACATCCGCATCTTCGGCATCGACGCGCCCGACCTGGGGCAGACCTGTAGGGCCAACGGCGCCGTCTGGTCGTGCGGCAAGGAAGCGGTCTACGCCATGGAGAACCTGGTCGGCGACAAGGAGGTGACCTGTGTCGGCGACAAGGGGAGGCTGGGGCGCTGCCTGGTCAGGAAGTGCTATGTCGGGACCCACGACGTGGCCCGGGTGATGATCTTCCGCGGCTGGGCGCTCGCCCATCGCGCGACCACCGACGAATACGTGCCGGAGGAAGACGACGCCCGAATTCACAGGCGCGGGCTCTGGCGCGGCGAGTTCACTCCGCCTTGGGTCTATCGCGAAAACCTGAGATTGGCCGAGCCGGCCTGCAACCCCTAAAGCTTCACCGGCCTGGCCAACCCGTCAGCCACGCGATCAGCCATCTTCGAACTTGAACGACAGATTCATCCGGACCCGAAAGGCAGTGATCTTGCCGTCGGCAATGACCACGTCCTGATTGACGACCTCGGCGATCCGCAGATCGCGCAAGCTCTGGCCCGCACGCGACACCGCCGCGGACGCCGCCTTTTCCCATGATTCGTCGCTCGAGCCGACGATATCGATCACCTTGTAGACACTATCCGGCATGACAGCCTCCCTGTGTTGCACGACAGTCTTCGCATTCAAATGCGGATCGGCCGGCGGTTGGCCCGCACGTGCCTCACCGCATCAATAGATTATAGGGTGGATAATCGTTTTGGCAGAAACGAATTGTCGTCCGCGCAATTCTCAGAGCTTCACCGGCCCGGCGTCGGGCGGCAGGTAGCCGAGCTTGCGCGGGTCGGGGATCAGCCGGGTCTTCTGGCCGTAGGGAACGAAGCCGGCCTTCTGGTAATTCGGCAGGGCGCGCGGGTGATCCAGCGTGCAGGTGTGCAGCCACAACCGCGCCGGCTCGTGGTCCCAGGCGATGTCGGTCACCGCGTCCAGGAAATAGCCGCCGAGCCCGCGCCCGATGAAGTCTGGCACCAGGCCGAAATAGTTGAGCTCGATATCCGGCGGCGTGCGCCGGTTGAGTTCGGCATAGCCCGCCGGTACGCCGCCAAAATAGAGCACGTAAATCTCGATCAGCTCGTCGTCGAGGATGGTTCGCAGCTTGGCGTCGTCCATGACGCGGCGCTCGTACCACAGCCACGGCTCGCCGACTTCGTTGTAGAGGTAACGATAGAAGCCGATGGTCGGCTTGTGCGCCCGCATCATCTGCATCGGGCTGTGCATCATCGGGGCGCGGGCCCGCGGCCGTTTCGGGCGCTCGTGCATTTCGAGGTAGGTGACGACGACATCCTCGTCCGACATCTGGCCGCCCATTGGCACGGGCACGCCGTCTAGCCGCTTGGCCAGAAGCGCCCGCGGCTCGGCGACATAGCCGAGACGTTGATAGAAACCGATGACGCGGGTGTTGGTGTCGCGCACGATGAGCTCGACTTTCGGCACGCCGCGCTGCCGGAGCCAAGCCTCCGCCGCCTGCATCATTTGCCGGCCCAGGCCCTGGTCGCGCGACGCTGGATCGGTGGCGAGGTAGTAGACCCAACCCCTGTGACC
>JASLSL010000048.1 GCA_030743445.1 Alphaproteobacteria bacterium | reverse complement strand
TCCCATGTTGGCGCCGTCGACCCGAATCTGGGGCTACCAGACCAACTACGGCAGCTACTGCCAGTTCGCCCGTGCGCAGTCGCACCAGTGCCAGCCCAAGCCCGAGCACCTGACCTGGGAAGAAGCGGCCTGCTACATGCTCTGCGCATCGACCGCCTACCGCATGTTGATGGGCTGGCCACCGCATACCGTAGAGGAAGGCGACGTGGTACTTGTTTGGGGCGCTGCGGGTGGTCTCGGTAGCATGGCCACGCAGATCGTCGCCGCCCAGGGTGGCAAGCCGGTCGCCGTCATCTCCGACGATGACAAGCGCCAGTTCTGCCTCGACCACGGCGCCATCGGCGTGATCAATCGGAACGACTTCGAACATTGGGGCACGATGCCCGACACAGCGAGCCCCGAGTGGGGCGCCTGGATGAAAGGTGCGCGTGCCTTCGGCAAAGCGATCTGGGAGGCGGTCGGCGAACGCAAGAGCCCTCGGATCGTGTTTGAGCATCCTGGGGAGGCGACGCTCCCGACATCCGGTTTCGTCTGCGACACCGGCGGCATGGTGGTCATCTGCGCCGGCACGACGGGCTACAACGTGACATTGGACCTCCGTTACCACTGGATGATGCAGAAGCGTTTCCAGGGCAGTCACCTTTCCAACGACGAGCAGGCGGCCGCCATCAATCAGCTGATCATCGAAAGAAAGGTCGACTCCAGTCTCTCGGATACCTTCACGTTCGACGAGATCGGCCATGCGCATCAGTTGATGCACGAGAACAAACACCCTTACGGGAACATGTCCTGCCTCGTGAACGCGACAAGAATGGGCCAAGGAGCCCAATGACTCATGGCGCGCGAAACATCACGCCGGGGTCATCCGGCACACCCTCAAACCAAGCCCGCGTGGCGCCGGGTAAGGTGACCTGTATCGCGTTGAACAGCATACGAAGACCGTCCCATTGATGAGCGGCCTGATTGAAGGCGAAAATAAATGACTGCTCTTCAAGCCATCGGCCACGGGCGGATGCGCAGTGTCCTGGGTGAAGCGAAAGTGCATAGAGGACACACTCAGCGTCGCTCTCTGGTTGATCCGCTTGCCACAGCTCGAGCGTTTCCCCGATCATCTTCATTGCTGACAAGTGAAACCAAGCCAGATAGCCATACCGATCAAATTCTCCCTCGACATAGTCGTGCATTGTTAGGTGCTGCTCTAACGACCCCATGATGGCGTTGTTGAAGAAGCGGACGCGATCTTCCCAAGTTTTGTTGGCCAGCCGCCTTGCGATCAACGCGGGCTCAAAGTCAAAGATCGGAAAGCCGGTCTTTAAGGGGATGGTCTCGTCATGGGAGATGATGACGATCGTGTGCTTGCGTTGCACCAGGTTCTTGATCACCGGGTAAGTCGCGGCACGGCCCTCGTCATCGAGGCCTTCCGTCGGCTCGTCGAAGACGACCAGTCTTCCGCCCGTTGCCGTCGCCCGCGCCAAGGGGAGGCGTCTACGGATACCCAGCGCGAGGCTCAGGCCGACATTGGCGATCTCTGTTTCTAGCCCCTTGGGGCTTTCATCGATGAAAGGTCCCAGGCCGGCATCGCGGAGAACGCGATTCATTCCCTCTTCGTCCAGCTCCGGACTGGCGGCCAAAAAGTTGTCGCGAATGGTGCCGTTGAGGAAAGTCGGCTCCTGTGGCAGATACATAACCTGGCGCCGCCACCCCAAAAAATGGAGACCGACATGGCAAAGAAGAAGATTCTCAATCCCGATTGGCCGCGCGCCGGGCGCGCCGGCTTCGCGATGGGCACGCAAATTGGCGACACCGTCTACGTCGCGGGGCAGGTCGCCCAGGACCCGGACGGCAACGTCGTCGGCGAGGGCGACATGACGGCCCAGTCGCGCTCGGTGTTCGCCAACATCGAGGCGGTGCTGAAACAGGCCGGCGCCACCATGGACGACGTGGTGAAGATCACCACCTACGTCACCGACATGGACAAATACGCCGATTTCGACGCGGTCCGCCGCGAGGTCTTCCCCAAGGCCGAAATGGCGAGCGCCACCGTCGCCTGCACCCGGATGGTCAAGCCCGAATGCCTGGTCGAGGTCGAGACCATTGCGGTGATCGGGTCGGGTTCCTAAATGGAGAGTGTGCGATCTTCCAGCACCGTGACGCGGTCGCTCGCGGGGCGTAAGATCGCCACTGTTTCGCCGCCTCCTCGGCGATTGTTTTTTGCTGCGCATTAGGACTCTCGCGATGGCCCACCGTCCCGGACTTCAGTTCCTACACACCCCCGGCCCGACCCATATCCCGGACCGGGTGCAGAACGCGATGCACCAGAAGGCGGTCGATTTCGCCAGCCCGGATTTCATGGACCTGGCGGTCTCGTGCTTCGACGACCTGAAGCCGCTGTTCGGGACCGAGGGCGAGGTGTTCATCTACACCTCCTCGGGCCACGGCGCCTGGGAGGCCGCCTTCGTCAACCTGTTCGAGCCGGGCGATGTGGTGCTGATACCCGAGACCGGCCGGTTCTCGCGGGTTTGGGGCGAAATGGCGGAGGCCCTGGGGCTCGAGATGGAGACCATCCCGAACGACTGGCGCCACGCGATCGACCCGGGGGCGGTCGAAACCATTTTGCGCAACGACACCGAGCACCGGATCCGGGGCGTGCTCGTGGTCCACACCGAGACCGCGACCGGCGTGACCTCGGACATGCAGGCGATCCGCCGGGCGATCCATGCGGCCGGGCATCCGGCGCTATTCGTCGTCGACGCGATCGCCTCGTGGCTCACCACCGAGCTGCCGATCGACGCGTGGGGTGTCGATGTGGCGATCGCCGCCTCGCAGAAGGGGCTGATGCTGCCGCCGGGCCTGTCGTTCGCCGCGGTCGGCGACAAGGCGCTGGCGGCGGCCAAGGAATGCAAGACCTTCCGCGAATATTGGTCGTGGAACGCGCGGCTCGGCGTCGAGCAGTACCGCCGGTTCTGCGGCACGGCGCCAGAGCAGCACATCTTCGGCCTGCGCGAGGCGATCGACATATTGGGCGAGGAAGGACTCGACAATGTGTTCCATCGCCACCGGCGGCTCGCGGCCGCGGTGCAGCTCGCGGTCGAGGCCTGGAGCCGGGGCGGGGCGCTCGAGGTCAACGCGGTCCGGCCGGAAGAGCGCGCCGATTCGATCACCGCGATCCGCACGACCGAAGGTCTCGACGCCGAGGATATCCGCCGGGTCGCGCGCGAGGTGTTCGACGTCGCCTGCGGCGGCGGGCTCGCCGACCTCGCCGGCAAGGTGTTCCGGATCGGCCATATGGGCGACCTCAACGACCCGATGGTATTGGGCGCGCTCGGCGGGATCGAGGCGGCCTTGGGCTATCTCGACATCGCGCACCAGAGCGGGCTCGCCGACGCAGCGAGCCATCTCGCCGAGACCGCGCCGCACCTGATCGAGCCGGCCGACAAACGGCAATACGTCTGATCGGCCGCGCCAACCGAGAGCCATGCCCCTGTTCGATACCACCCATAGGGCGCAGAAGCTGCCCGACGACGGGCCGCGGAACGGCTGGTGGGAAATTCTGCCGCCACCGCCGCCGGCGCGCACCCTCGGCGGCACGATCAAGGCCGACTGGGCGATCGTCGGCGCCGGGGCCTGCGGCATCGCGGTGGCGCGCCGGCTCGCCGAGCTCAAGCCCGCGGACTCAGTGGTCCTGGTCGACGCCTCCAGGGTCGGCTACGGCGCCTCTGGGCGCAACGCCGGATTCATGCTCAACGACCACGCCCATGGCGGGATGGAGAAGCACCTGGAGCCCGGCCGGCGCAGCAACCGGCTGTGCGGCGCCGGGCTCGACTATCTTCGCGAGCTCGTCGGCCAACACCAGATTCAATGCGATTGGAGCGAATGGGGCCGGGTCTACGTCGCCCAGGGGACGGCGGGCGAGGCCCATCTCGCCGACCTCGCGCGCGCCTTCGACGGGCTCGGCGTCGCCTACCGGACGGTCGACCGCCGTGGCATGGAGGCGATCACCGGGACCGGGTTCTACAGCCGGGGCCTGCGCGCCGACGGCTCGACCCTGGTCCAGCCGGCGGCGATGATGCGCGGGCTAGGGGCGACCCTGCCGGCCAATGTCGACCTTCGGGAGGAAACGCCGATCACCGAGGTCCGCCGCGAGGCGGGCGGCCACAGGGTGGCGGGCCACCGGCTGATCGCGCCCGAAGGCGAGATCGAGGCCAAGACGGTGATCCTGGCGAACGGAATGTTTTTGGAGGAGTTCGGCTACGCAAAGCGCCGGATCGTGCCGATTGCCCTCTTTGCCAGCCTGACCCGGCAGCTGTCCCCGGACGAGGTCCGCCGGGTCGGCGAGGAGGGCGAGTTCGGCCTGTTGCCGGCGAGCCCCAACGGCAGCACCGTGCGGCTGACCCGGGACCGGCGCATCCTGATGCGCAACACGCTCTATTACGGGCGCGAGAAGACCTACAGCCCGGAGATGATGGAACGGGTCGCGGCCAACCACCGCGAGGGCATCCGCCGGCGCTGGCCCGACTTCGAGGACATCGAGCTCGCCGGCACCTGGGGCGGGATGATGGGGTTCACGCGCAACGAGGGCACGGTGTTCGGCGAGATATCGCCCGGCGTCCACGCGGTGACGACGACCGACGCGGCGCCGATGACCAAGGGCACGATCGCCGGCAAGCTCTTGGCCGAGCAGCTCTCTGGCATCGACAGCGAGTTGCTGCAATTGTTGCTCTCGGCGCCCAAGGCGGCGTGGCTGCCGCCCGACCCGATCCTGCGCTTCGTCGTCGATTGGCGGATCAAACGCTACGAGGCTACGGACGCGGCGGAGCTTTAGACCCCTACCCGGCCAACCCGTAGAACTCGACCGCGTTGTCGCAGGTGATCTTGCGGTTGACGTCGGCCGGCAGATGGGCGAACTGTTGCTCGATGTATTCGTCGGAGTCCGGCCACACACCGTCGCCGTGCGGGTAGTCGGAGCCCCACATCACGCTCTCGACGCCGATAAGGTCGAGCATCCTGGCGCCGACGGTGTCGAACTGGAAGGTCGCCTTGCACTGGCGGCGCCAGTAGTCGCTCGGCTTCATCTTGAGGCCGATGTCCTGGAACATGTCCTCCCACTCGAAGTCCATGCGGTCGAGCGCGTAGGGCAGCCAGCCGATGCCGCACTCGCCGAAGGCGATGCGGATGTTCGGGTAGCGCTCCAGCACCGCGGCGCCGATGATCGCCGCGATCATGTCGATGAACTGGATCTGGAAGTTCGAGACCACGGTGAACATCGCCGCCCGCCGGACCGGCCGGTCGAGCGACTGCAGCCTGTCGAACTGCGGCGCCGGGAAGGTGTGGAAGTGGAGCGGCAGCCCGACCTCGTCGATGGCCTGCCAAATCGGTTCCCACATCGGATGGTACATCGGCTCCATGTCCCACGAGCACGACGTCTCGATGCCACGGAGCCCGAGACCGGCGACCCGGTGGATTTCCTTCGCCGCCGCTTCGACGTCGCCATAGGGCAGGCAGGCGAGA
>JASLSL010000047.1 GCA_030743445.1 Alphaproteobacteria bacterium | reverse complement strand
GCATTACAATGCGAGCTCGGAAAGCAATCGGAAGATCGGCGAGGGCGATCTCTATCTCGTCGATTCCGGCGGCCAATACCTCGACGGCACGACCGATGTGACGCGGACCCTTGCCGTCGGCGAACCGACCCACGAGATGCGCGATCGCTTCACCCGGGTCTTGATGGGTCATATCGCGATCGCCACGGCGCGATTTCCCGAGGGCACCTCGGGCGCCGCGCTCGACCTCCTGGCGCGCCAAGCGCTGTGGCGCGCCGGGCTCGACTTCGACCATGGCACCGGCCATGGGGTCGGCAGTTATCTCGGGGTGCACGAAGGCCCGCAACGCATTTCCAAAACCGGCGGCGGGACCGCGCTCGAGCCTGGCATGATCGTTTCCAACGAGCCCGGCTATTACAAAATCGGGGCCTACGGCATCCGCATCGAAAACTTGGTATTGGTGGTGCGAGCGCCGGAAGTCGAGGGCGGCGAGCGACCGCTGCTCGGCTTCGAGACCCTGACGCGCGCGCCGATCGACCGCGATCTGGTGGACGCAAACTTGCTGACAGCGGACGAGATCGCCTGGCTCGACGACTACCACGAGGCGGTGCGGAACGACCTCACCCCGCGGCTCGACGACGAAACGGCGAATTGGCTGGCCGGGGCGACCCGGCCGCTCGGTGGTTGAGTTTTCAATTCGCGTCGGTCAGCAGGACGGGCGTACCCGCACCATGCCGAAGCCGAAATCAGTGTCCTTGCCCGGCTTTCCCAAATCCTGAACGTAGCCTCGAAGCTTCGCCCGCAACACCTTGGGATCGCGGGGGTTGCCGCCGTGGACCAGCAACGCCACCAGGCTGGTGATGAACGGCACCGCGAACGACGTACCGCTCTGCAACTTGCCGCCGCGCTTGCCGGCCGCCCAGATCGCGACACCGGGGGCGGCGAAATCAATGTATTTTCCGCGGTTGGCGTGCCGGTAGATACGCCTCCGGCCATCGAGGGCGGTGACCGAAACCACTTCGCTGTAGGCCGCCGGGTAGGCGGGCTTGGCCCCGGGCCCGGCATTACCCGCCGCGGCGACCAGGATCAGGCCGCTTTTGACCGACTTGCTCGCGACCTTGGTCAAAACCTTGTTCTTCGAGCCGGCGATCGAGAGATTGACGACCGACACCTTGTTCTTGGCGAGCCAGTTGATCGCTTTCAGGAAGGCCATCAGATTGCCGCGCGGCTTGCCGTCCTTGCGCTTCTCGAAGATTCCGCCGGCGAGGAGCTGGGCACCCGGCAACAGCCCGCCCGGACTGCCCCTGTAGGGCTTGCCGACCAACAGGCCCGCGATGCCCGTGCCATGGTCCGAGACCGCCGGTCTCTTGTCCTTCGGGACGAAGTTGAAGGCGACGATCTTCTGGCCCTTCAGCATCGGATGCTTGGTGTCGGGATAGGTATCGATCATGCCGATCCGCACACCCTTGCCGCAGGTCGGCGCGACGCGGCCCCAACCGACCAATCGTATGGCGAAATCCGAAGAGCCCGCCGCCGGGCCTTGGGAAAGATCGAACACGGTGTGCATGTCGGAAATGATGTTCGGGAAGTTCGAACGCAAGATGCTCAACGCCTGACGCTCGCTCATGCGCTTCGGGATCTTGAGCCGGATCGCGGTTAGCCCGAGCTCGGCCATCGGCACCTTCTCGATGATGGTGAAGCCGAGCGACTTCAGCTTGTCTTCCATTTTCACGGGATCGCCGAGCACCATCACCTCGCCCTTTTCGAACTGGTCGTTTGGGTTGGGTATGGTCTTCATCTCGATCGATTTGCCGGGTTTTCCCGGGCCCGTCGAGGCCGGCGTCCGCCGGGCCTTGCCCTTGGTGCGGGAGCCCGTCGGCGCCCCGGTCGCACCCGTCGTACCCTTCTTGCTTTTTATCTCGTCGGAATCGATCACCCGGCCTTGTTTGTCGTATTTCAGGATCGTCGCATCGGCCAATGCCGGCCCGGCGGCCAGGACCGTGGCGCCCAGCGCGATCGAAGCGAGAAATAGAAAATATCGTGCGACGTTCATGTGCCCACATCTCCCGTGCCGCAAGCCTGTGCTCACGGCCACGAATGACGCCCAACGCCCCATGATTCGGACGTGCCCCTCCGTATCCTTATATTACACGACTTTACGAATTGTTCGTTAAGGACTTTGTGCGGAATATTTCACTGAATTGCAACGCTTCCGTTCATCCGCCGATTAGCGTCAGCCATTCCTCTTCGCTGAGCGTCGCGATGCCGAGTTCGGCCGCTTTCTTCGCTTTCGAGCCGGCCCCCGGTCCGGCGACCACGTAATCGGTCTTCTTCGAGACCGAGCCCGCGACCTTGGCGCCGAGGGATTCGGCCCGCGCCTTGGCCTCGCTGCGGGTCATTTCCACGAGCGTGCCAGTGAACACCACGGTCTTGCCTGCGACCGGGGAATCGCCGACCGATGGAGCCTCGTAGGCCTCGATCTCGAGCTCGCGGCCGAGATCGTCCAGCACCTCGCGGTTGTGCGGCTCGGCGAAAAACGCCAACAGGTCATCGGCGACGTTCATCCCGACCTGGTCGATGGCGCAGAGTGCCGCATAGGCCTCGCCGACCAATTCCGGTTTCTTATCTTCGTTCGGGTCGGCCTGCCGATCGGCCGCGGCCGCATCCATCACCGCCCGCAGGGCGTCGAGCGTGCCGTAGTTGAGCGCCAGCAGACGCGCCGTCGCCTGGCCGATTTGCGGGATGCCGAGCGCGTTGATCAGGCGGTCGAGCGGAATTTTGCGCCGCTCCTCGATCGCCGCCAGCAGGTTGGCGACCGATTGTCCGCCCCAGCCCTCGCGCGCCTCCAAGTCTTCGCGATGGTCGTGAAGGCGGAAGATATCGCCCGGGGTCGAAATCAACCCGTCCTCGCGGAAGGCGATGATGTGCTTGGTGCCGAGGCCCTCGATGTCGAAGGCGTTGCGGCTGACGAAATGCTTCAGGCGCTCGACCTGTTGGGCCGGGCAGATCAGGCCGCCGGTGCAGCGGGTGCGCGCCTTGTCGCCTTCTCGCGCCGCGCGGCTGCCGCACGCCGGGCAACGGTCGGGGAAGGAGAATTTCTTGGCACCCTGCGGGCGTTTGTCTTCGATCGCCCGCACGATCTGGGGGATCACGTCGCCGGCGCGTTGGACAATGACGTGGTCGCCGATTCTCACACCCAGGCGCTCGATCTCGTCCTCGTTATGCAAGGTCGCGCGGCTGACGACGACGCCGCCGACGGTGACCGGCTTCAACGCGGCGACCGGTGTCAGCGAGCCGGTGCGGCCGACCTGAATGGTGATGTCCAGCAATTCGGTCTCCGCCTGTTCGGCCGGGAACTTGTGGGCGACGGCCCAACGCGGCGCGCGGCTGACCGCACCGAGGCGTTCCTGCCAGTCGAGGCGGTTGACCTTGTAGACGACGCCGTCGATGTCGTAGGGCAATTCGGCACGTTGGCCCAAGAGATCGTCGTAAAGCGCCAAAATCTCGTCGACGTCGGCGCAGAGCCGCGATAGCGGGTTGGTTTGAAAACCCATCGCCGCGAGCCGCTCGATCGCCGCCCAATGGGTCTCGGCCACATCTTCGCTGACCTCGCCCCAGCTGTAGGCGAGGAAACGCAGTGGCCGGCCGGCGGTGACGGTTCGGTCGATCTGGCGCAGGCTGCCCGCGGCGGCATTGCGCGGATTGGCGAAGACCTTGTCGTCGGCCGCCGCCTGGCGTTCGTTGAGGGCTCGAAAATCCGGCTTGGTCATGTAGACCTCGCCGCGCACTTCCAACACGCTGGGCGCCTTGCCGGTCAGCGTCTTCGGGATCTCGTCGATGGTGTCGAGGTTGCGGGTGATGTCCTCGCCGACCGAACCGTCACCGCGTGTCGCACCCAAGACGAAGCGGCCGTCCGCATATCGTAACGACGCCGAGAGGCCGTCGATCTTGGGCTCGGCGACGAGTTCGACCGGCTCGTCTTCGCCCAGGTTCAGGAACCGGCGCACCCGGGCGACGAAGTCGTGCAGATCGTCCGCGTCGAAGGCGTTGGCGAGCGACAGCATCGGCCTCGCGTGGGTGACCTTGGCGAAACCGACGGCCGGGGCGGCGCCGACCCGCCGGCTCGGGCTGTCGGCGCGGACCAGGGCAGAAAACAACGTTTCGATCGCGGCGTTGCGGTGGCGCAGCGCGTCGTATTCCGCGTCCGACACCTCGGGCGCGTCATCCTGGTAATAGAGCTCGTCATGTCGGGCGATCTCGGCGGCCAAACGCTCGAGCTCCGCCGCCGCTTCCGCCTCCGACAAATCGTCGACCGGGCTCGCCCCTTCGTTCATGCGGGCTCTCCCTCGATCAACCGATCGGCAGCACCTCGGGCCTCGTCGGTGACGGTGCGGCCCGACAGCATGCGCGCTACTTCCTCGCGCCGGGCGTCGAGACCGAGACGCTCGACGCCCGTCACCATGCGCTCGCCGTCGCCCTGCTTGTCGACCCGCAAGTGATCGCCGCCGCGCGCCGCGACTTGCGGCGAGTGGGTCACGACGAGCACCTGGAAGCCTTCCGCCAGCTTTTCGAGGCGTTCGCCGACCGCGTCCGCCGTGGCGCCGCCGATGTTGCTGTCGACCTCGTCGAACACCAGGGTCGGAACGGCGCCGACCTCGGCGAGCGCGACCTTCAATGCCAGCATGAACCGGGATAGTTCGCCGCCGGACGCGACCTTCGCCAGAGGTCCGGCCGTCGCACCCGGATTCGTGGTGGCGAGGAATTCCACCCGGTCGAGACCGTCGGCACCCCAATTCTCTTCGGCCAAGCGCTCGATCGCTGTCTCGAACACCGCCTTCTCCAGCTTCAGCGGCGGCAGCTCGCCGGCGACCGCCTCATCCAGCTTCTTCGCCGCCTTTGCCCGGGCCGCGCTCAGCGCCTCGGCCTTCGCGAGAAAATCTTGGCGCGCCGCCTCTGCCGCCGCAGTCAAGTCGCCGATTGCCGCCGAATGATCCTCGATCAGGGTCAGTTTGGCGGCGATCTCGCCGGCCAGTTCCAGCAACGCATCGACCTCGACGCCGTGTTTGCGCGCGACGTCCCGCAGCGCGAACAGGCGCTCTTCGACCTCGTCGAGCCGCCCGCCCTCCGCATCGACGTCGTTTGCCGCTGCGCGCAGCGCGTGCAGCGCCTCCTCGGTCTCGAGCGCAGCGCGTTGCAGCGCCGTCAGCGCCGGATCGAGCCGTCCCGCCGCCTTGTCCGCCACGCCCTCGATCTGGCGCAGGGCGGCACCGATCCTTGTGTCGGCGCCAGTCTCGCCCTCCAATTCGTCGCGCGCCGCATCCATCGCCTCGATGAGCTGTTCGGCATGCATCAGCAGCGCCCGTGTCGCCGCGAGCCGAGCCTCTTCGCCGGCCTCCGGGCCGAGCTTAGCCAGTTCGTCCGCCGCGTGGCGCAGGAACTCCTCGTCACGCTTGGCGTCGGCGGCGGCCTGCTCGGCCTTCTCCAGCGCGGCGACCGCATCCCGCCAGGCGGTATGGGCGGCGCTGGTGCCCTCGGCTTTATTCGCGAGCCCGCCAAAAGCGTCGAGCAGTCCCCGGTGCATCGCGCGCTCGAGCAGGCCGCGGGCTTCGAACTGGCCCTGGATCTCCACCAGCTCTTCACCGAGCCGCCGCAACAGTCCGACGCTGACCGGCTGGTCGTTGATGAAGGCGCGGCTGCGGCCGTCATTGCGCAGGGTCCGGCGCAGCACCAATTCTTCGTCGGCGTCGAGGCCATGCTCCGCGGCAAGCGCCGTCGCCGGATGGCCACTCGGCGGATCGAAGCTGGCGGCGACCGTCGCCTCGTCGGCGCTGGGGCGAATCAGGGCCGCGTCGCCGCGGGCGCCGAGTGCCAAGCCCAACGCGTCGAGAAGGATCGACTTCCCGGCGCCGGTCTCTCCGGTCAGAACCGAGAGGCCGTCGGTGAAGGTGAGGTCCAGCCGGTCGATCAGGACGACGTTGCGGACACTGAGCGCCGTCAGCATCGCCCGGTCAGAAGGCCCAGTCCCACATCCAACTCAGCCAAGAGCTCCTCTTGAGCTCGGGCTGCAGCGACGCGCGATCCAAGAGGGCATAGCTGTCCTCGTACCAGCGGCTGCCCGGGTAGTTGTGGCCTAATACCGCCGTTGTCATCTGCGCCTCGTCGGATATGCCGAGCGCAAGGTACGATTCTGTCATGCGGTGCAGTGCTTCCGGCACGTGGGTCGTGGTCTGGAAATTCTCGATTACCGTTTTGAAGCGGTTGATGGCGGCAAGATACTCCTTTCGCCGCATGTAGTAGCGGCCGATCTCCATCTCCTTGCCGGCCAGATGGTCCTGCGTCAGATCCAACTTGATGCGCGCATCGCGGGCGTAGGTCGTGTCCGGATACCGCTTGACCACGTTGCGCAGCGTAGCCAGCGCCAGCTGGGTCATTTTCTGGTCTCGGCCGACGTCGGAAATTTGTTCGTAATAGCTTAGCGCCTTGAGGTACTGCGCATAGGCAACGTCGGGATGACCCGGGTGCAGCTCGATGAAGCGGTCGAGGGCGATGATCGCCTCGTCGTAGGAATCGCGCAGATATTGCGAATAGGCCGCCATCAATTGGGCTTTGGTCGCCCAAGTCGAGTAAGGGTGTTGGCGCTCGACTTCGTCGAACAACGCGGCCGCCGTCGTGTACCAGCCGCTTTCGACGTTATCCATCGCGTTGTTGTAAAGCGACTCGACGGTGCGGTCCCGGTAGAAGTCCCGCTCGTCGCCTTCCGAGACGCCCGGCAGCGAATCGCACGACGCAAGCAGCGCCGCCATCACCAACGGGACGGCACGCCGCAACTGGCGCTCGAAGGATACGGAATCGGGTGCCACGGGAGTCCAGAGTTCCCTAATCGAATGGTGCCAAAAAAACCGGGTCGCTCGGGGTGCGATCCGCAGTGCAAATATAGCATCGCATCGCCGGCATTCCTACCGGCAGGTGAGTGCCATGGGGCGGCGCTCGGGGTGCCGCCCGGTCAGAGGGAGGGGATTTCGATAATGCCGCCGTCAGGCGGTTGCGGCAACCAGAGGCGCCGGCCAGGCCGCCTCGACCTCGGCCGGCTCGGCGATCGTCTCTTCCAGCGATGTCCAGGTCCACGCCTTTGCGTCCGCGAACAACGCCCGCAACAGTTTGTTGTGGACCGCATGGCCGGCGCGGCGGCCGCTGTAGTGACCGATTAGCGGGCCACCGGCAAGGTAAAGGTCGCCGATGCAGTCGAGCACCTTGTGGCGCACGAACTCGTTGGTGTAGCGCAGGCCGCCCTCGTTCAGGATTTCGTCCCCGCTGAGAACCACGGCGTTGTCGAGCGAGCCCCCGAGCGCCAGTCCGGACTGCCTCAGGGCCTCGACCTCGTGCAGGAAGCCGAACGTCCGGGCGCGGCAGATTTCCGCCTTGAACAGGTGCGAGGTCACGTCGACGGTGAGTTCCTGCTTACCGATTCGCGGATTGTCGAAATCGATATCGAGGCTGATCGAGAAATGTTCCGAAGGCTCCAAGCTGGCTTCGCGGCCATCGTCGCTGACGGTGACGGGGCGCAGAATTTGGATCGCCCGGCGTGGGGCGTTCTGGGAGGCGAGCCCCGCGCAATCGATCAGGAAAACGAAAGGTTCGGCGCTGCCGTCCATGATCGGGACTTCGGGGCCATCGAGCTCGACCATCGCGTTGTCGACCTCGCAGCCAGAGAAGGCGGCCAGGAGATGTTCGACGGTGCCGACCGAAGCGCCGTCTTCGTTCGCAATCGTGGTGCAAAGCCTTGTATCGACGACGTTGTCGAATTGGGCCGGTATCTCGGCGCCGCCAAGGTCGGCGCGACGGAAGGTGATACCCGTGCCGGGCTCGGCCGGATACAGGGTCATGGCGATTTTCTCGCCGGTATGCAAACCGATTCCGCTGCAGCGAATGCTGCTCCTCAGCGTGGTTTGCCGGAAGGATGTCCCGTTGACCCGATTCCTCACACCTAACCTCCAAGTCTTGCCTTTTTCTTGATCCGGCCTTGGCGGGCGGCCAAGCCGTTGTTTTTGTGGTGGACGATCTCCCATCCACAAGGGAATGTGTATCAACGCCAGGTTACGATCTCAAATCACTCTTTGTTACGAAATGTTACGCGGCCACCCCTCCCGGGGCGACCGCGTAACTCCCTAACACTGCTCACGTTTTCGGCCGAGGCCGAAAATACTTCGATGCCTTTCGTCAGTTCGCTTGACGGCGCAGGAAAGCCGGAATATCCAGCATTTCCTCCTCCGCCTGCGAGACCGGCGCCCGGTCGTCCGGTCCCGGTCCGCTGAGCGGCTTGGCGGCATTCTCCGCCTTGTCCTCCAGCGCCGCCGCCAGTGTATTTTCCGACGTTTGCGCCGGGGCCTCCGCGGCCTCGGGTTGCGTCTCCGGAGTCGGTTCCGGAGTGCGATCGCGACCCGCTCCGGTCATGCGCTCGAACAGGCTCGGCCGCTTGGCGGCGGACGCCGGCTCGCTGCGCGCGTTTTCCATCGCCGCGGCGGCAAATGGTTCGGGGCTCGGCGCGCTTCCCGCCTTATCCTGCGGCTTTGCCGCCGGGGGCGGGATGAAGGGTGCGCGCTTGGCCTCGCTGCGTACGAACGCACCGCGTTCGGCCGGCGCGGGCTCGGCCGCCTCGGCTTCCGGGGCCATGGGTGCTTCCGCTGCCGCGGGTTCGGGGGCCGCCTCCGGCGCGGCCGCCGGGGCAGGCTCCGGCTTCGCGGTGGGTTTCGGTGCTTCCACTTCGGCCGCCGGACTCGCTTCCGCCGCCGAGGGTTTCGCCTCCGCCGCCGGTTTCACCTCCGTCACCGGCTTGGCGACCGCGGTGGCGGTACGCCTGGGTGCCGGTTTCACCTCGGCTGCCGGCTTTGCCGCCGCGGCGGGCGGTTTCGCTTCGGCTGCAGGCGTCGGCTCGGCTGCCGGCGCCGCGTCGGGCCGCCGCCGAGGCATGCTCGAGAGCCCGAGCGGCATCGGACGCGGCGCGGCGTTGGCGTCAGCCTCGATTCCGGTGGCGACAACCGAAACGCGCAGCTTGCCCTCGATCGTCTCGTCGAAGGTCGAACCGAAGACGATGTTGGCATCCGAGTCGACTTCGTCGCGAATCCGGTTCGCCGCCTCGTCGACCTCGAACAGGGTCATGTCGGGACCGCCGGTGATGTTGATCAGGACACCCTTGGCGCCCTGCATGGTGATGTCGTCCAACAGCGGGTTGGAGATCGCGGCCTCGGCGGCGGCAATGGCGCGGCCTTCGCCCTCGGCCTCTCCGGTGCCCATCATCGCCTTGCCCATCTCGCCCATCACGGTCCGGACGTCGGCGAAGTCGAGGTTGATGAGGCCCGGCATGACCATCAGGTCGGTCACGCCGCGCACGCCCGAGTAGAGCACGTTGTCCGCCATCCGGAAGGCTTCGGCGAAAGTGGTCTGCTCGTTGGCGACGCGGAACAGGTTCTGGTTCGGGATGATGATCAGCGTGTCGACATATTGCTGCAGATCCTCGATCCCGCCCTCGGCGACCTTCATCCGTGTCGCGCCCTCGAAGTGGAAGGGCTTGGTGACGACGCCGACGGTGAGGATGCCGTGCTCGCGGGTGGCTCGCGCGATCACCGGGCCGGCACCGGTGCCGGTGCCGCCGCCCATGCCGGCGGTGACGAACACCATGTGGCTGCCGGCCAGGTGATCGAGGATTTCCTCGAGCGCCTCCTCGGCCGCGGCCCGGCCGATTTCGGGCCGGGTCCCGGCGCCGAGACCCTGGGTGATCGAGACGCCGATCTGGATTTTACGCTCGGCCTGGGATTGGCTTAGCGCCTGTGCATCGGTGTTGCAGACGACAAAGTCGACCCCATCGAGGTTCGACTGAATCATGTTGTTGACGGCGTTGCCGCCGGCGCCACCGACGCCGACAACGGTGATCCGGGGTTTCAATTCCGTCTCCATTTTGGGCATCGAAAGCTTAATGGTCATTACAGCCTCCGCGATTTTGTTGCAATGCTAGGGTTTGCCGGCACTCGCCGGCGGGGCTAGGGGGTGCCGGTATTTGCCGGCGGGTCGCCGCCCCGCGAGATGCGGGATGGCGAAACTCTCGGTGTCGCTCAGAAATTCTCACGGAACCATCCTCCAAGGCGGTTGATCATTCCATCCGTCGGCTCGCTGTCGCGCACCGGCCGGGGCCGTGCCTCGCCGCGGTCGTCGACCGCGAAGGCGAGCAGCCCGGCGCAGGTCGCGAAGGCCGGCCCGCAGGTCGCCTCAGCGAGACCCGAAAGCTGGGTCGGCCGGCCCATGCGGGCCTGCTTGTCGAGGATCTGCCCGGCGAGCTCGCGCACTCCCGGCAGTTGGCTGGCGCCGCCGGTGAGCACCACGCGGCGGCCGCCGAGCCCGGCGAGCCTGGTCGAGTCGAGTCGCTCGCGGACGAGTTCAAAGGTCTCCTCGACGCGCGGTCCAATGATGCTGACGAGGAAAGACTTGGGCAGCGAGTTGACCTGGCTTTCGTCGGTCTCGCCGACGCGCGGAGCGGAGATCATTTCCTGCTCGTCGGTCGGCGAGGGCAGGCAGCTGCCGTGCAGGGTCTTGAGGCGCTCGGCATGCGCCACCGGCGTCGAGAGGCCGCGGGCGATGTCGCCGGTAATGTGACGCCCGCCGATCGGCACGCTGTCCGACCACACCAGGGCGCCTTCGTAGAACACCGCGATCGAGGTCACCCCGCCACCCATGTCGATCACCGTGACGCCGAGGTCCAATTCGTCCTCGACCAGGCACGACAGCCCGGCGGCATAGGCGTTGATGACAAAATCGCCGATATCGAGATGGCAACGCTCGACGCAGGTCGCGAGATTGCGCACCGCGCCGGCGGCGGCGGTCACGGTGTGAACCCGGACGCCGAGGGTTTGTCCGTGCAGGCCTTGCGGGTCGCGAATCCCGTTCGAGCCGTCGATCGCGAAGCCGAGC
>JASLSL010000046.1 GCA_030743445.1 Alphaproteobacteria bacterium | reverse complement strand
CCGTCGCACCCGTTCCCCTTCATCCCGAACGGCAGCTTGGTCTTCGCGCTCGAATTGCGGCGGCCGGCCGACAACAAGAATTTGAACGGCCTGATCCTGATGTCGAACAGAATCGACCGGTTCATCCGGTTGCCGGGGCCGAACGTGCGGTTCATCGCGCTCGAGGACATGGTCGCCCTGTTCCTCGACAAGCTGTTCCCCGGTTTCGAGGTCCTGGGCCACGGCATGTTCCGAATCATCCGCGATAGCGAGATGGAGATCGACGAGGAAGCCGAAGACCTGGTCCGGACCTTCGAGTCCGCGTTGAAGCGACGCCGGCGGGGCCACGTCATCCGGCTCACGACCGACGCCAAGATGCCCGAAAGCCTGCGCCGGTTCGTGTTCTGCGAGTTCGAGGTCGCCCAGGCGCACGTTTACACCATCGACGGGCCGCTTGGATTCACCGATATCAAGCAGCTCATTGTCGACGAGCGTCGGGATCTACGATACGGACCGATGTCGGCCCGCTATCCCGAGCGCGTGCGCGAATACAGCGGCGACATCTTGGCCGCCGTCCGCGCCAAGGACTTCATCGTCCACCATCCCTACGAGAGCTTCGACGTCGTCGTGCAGTTCCTTCGCCAAGCGGCGCGGGATCCGGCGGTGGTGGCGATCAAGCAGACGCTCTATCGCACCTCGGAAGACTCGCCGGTCGTCGAGGCCCTGATCGAAGCTGCCGAGGCCGGCAAGTCGGTCACCGCGCTGATCGAGCTCAAGGCCCGGTTCGACGAAGAGGCCAACATTCGCTTGGCGAGAGACATGGAGCGCGCCGGCGTGCAAGTGGTGTACGGGTTCATCGATCTCAAGACCCACGCCAAGGTCACACTGATCGTCCGTCGCGAGGGCGACGACCTGCGCAGTTACGTGCATTTCGGCACCGGCAATTACCATCCGCTGACGGCGAGGTTTTACACCGACCTCAGCTATTTCACTTGCGATACGGCGCTCGCGCGCGATGCGGCGCGGCTGTTCAACTACATGACCGGCTATGCGGCGCCCGAGGCGACCGAGAAGCTGGTGATCTCGCCGCTGACCCTGCGCTCGACCCTTCTGCAATTGATCGAGGGAGAAATCGAGCACGCCCGGGCGGGCCGCCCGGCGGTGATCTGGGCCAAGCTAAACGCGCTGGTCGACGCCGAGGTGATCGACACGCTCTACCGCGCGAGCCAGGCCGGGGTCGAAATCGAACTGTCGATCCGCGGTATTTGTTGCCTGCGCCCCGGCTTGCCCGGCATTTCGGAAAACATCCGGGTGAAGAGCATCATTGGCCGGTTCCTGGAACATAGCCGGATCGTATGCGTTGGCGCCGGGCACGGCCTGCCGTCGCCCGAGGCCAAGGTCTATCTTTCGTCCGCCGACTGGATGCCGCGCAATCTCGACCGCCGGGTCGAGACCCTGGTGCCGATCGAAAATCCGACCGTGAAGAAGCAGGTCATGGAGCAGGTGATGGTCGCCAATTTGATCGACGTCGCGCAGAGCTGGGAGATGGCGCCCGAGGGCGGGTATCGCAGGCTCGGCGGCGGGTCGGACGATTTTTCGGCGCATACCTACTTCCTGACCAATCCGAGCCTCTCCGGCCGCGGCAGCGCGCTCGAGGATTCGAAGCCGAAAATGCCACTGACCATCAAACAGGCCTGACCGCATGCCCGGCGTTCTGCGTTCGCGAAAGAACGGCAAGTCGAAACGACGCGGGCCGGTCGCGGTGATCGACATCGGCTCCAACTCGGTGCGCCTGGTGGTCTACGAGGGCAAGCGCCGGGCGCCGTTGCCGGTGTTCAACGAGAAGGTGCTCTGTGGCCTGGCGCGCGGTCTGGATTCGACCGGCAAATTGAGCGCCGAGGGAGTCGAGATGGCGCTCGGCAGTCTGCATCGGTTTGCTGCCCTGACCGAGGCTATGGGTGTCGCGCGGATCGATACGGTTGCGACCGCCGCCGTGCGCGAAGCCTCCGACGGTCCGGACTTCGCCGCCGCCGTCAAGCGGCAGTGCGGCCTCGACGTCAAGGTGTTGTCGGGCGCGGAAGAAGCGCGGCGCTCGGCGCTCGGCGTGATCTCGGCCTTTCCCGGCGCCGACGGATTGATGGCCGATCTCGGCGGCGGCAGCGTCGAGGTGGTCCGGCTCGAGGACGGCCAGCCCGGACAACGCGCCACCATGCCGCTCGGATCGCTCAGGATGGCCGACGATTTCGGCGGCTCGATGCGCAAGGCCCAACCGGTCGTCGACACGCATATCGAGGAACTGGACTGGCTCGGACAGGCAGAGGGGACGACCTTTTACGCGGTTGGCGGTGCGTGGCGGGCGCTGGCGCGCGCGCATATGTACCATACCGACTATCCGTTGCACGTGATCCACAGCTATAGGATCGCCGCTAAAGAGGCGATCAACTTTTCCCGCTTCGTCGCCGAACTCAGCCACAGCACCCTGGAACGCACCCCCGGCGTCAGCCGGCAACGCATCGTGGTCATGCCGCATGCGGCCCTGGTGCTGCGCAGATTGCTCGAGGACTCCGGTGTCGACGAGGTCGTGTTGTGCGCCTACGGCTTGCGCGAGGGCTGTCTCTACGACCGACTTTCGGCGAAGCGACGGCTCCGGGATCCGCTGATCGAGGCGAGCCGCGACGTCTCGCGCCGCACCGGCCGGGCGACGGCCGACGGCGAGACCCTGTTCGACTGGATCGGCCCGGTGTTCGACGACGAGACCGCGGCGCAACGGCGGCTCCGCCTGGCGACCTGTGAGCTCGCCGATATCGGTTGGTCGGAACATCCGGATTACCGCTCCGAGCAGGCCTTCGTGCGGATACTGCGCATGCCGCTGGTCGGGGTCGATCACTCGGAACGCGCGTTCATCGCGCTTTCGGTCGCGGCGCGGCATTCGGTGGTCAAGGAAGACCTGCGCGAACGGTATGCCGGCGGACTGCTCGGCGAGGCGGAGATCGAGCGCGCCCGGGCGACGGCGCTCGCCTTGCGGCTCGCCTATACGGTTTCGGGCGGCGTGATATCGCTCTTGGAGCAGACGGCGATCCGGCGCAAGGACGGCCGCTTGACCCTGATCCTGCCCGAACACGCAGATATCCTGGTCGGGGACGTCGTCGAGCGGCGCTTCCGTTCGCTCGCCCGCGCGGTCGAATGCGAGGCGAAAATCGCCTACGAGCCCGATGTCGAGAAAGCCATCGCCTGACCGTCTGGGTCAGCGGATTTCGATCTGCCGGTCGACCTTCAACAGATTTTGCCGTTGCTTGCCCTGCTCGCGGAAAAGCCGGAACTCGCCGCGATAGATACCCGGCTTCCAGGGTATCGTGCGGTCCGACTTGCCGCCATAAATGAAGCGCACCGCCGTGGATTTCTTGAAAACGCCGCTCTTGTCGAAGATCGCCTTGCCGTCCGGGCCGATGATCCGGATCTGGTAGCCGTCGCCCGAATAGATGCCGGCGAAATCGATGTGGTACAGCAGGTTGCGGCTGTTGCGCGGGAGCCTCTTCTTGGCGCCGAACCCATAGAGCATCGCCTCGCGGGTCAGTTTCTTGTTGGCGAAGCCCGCGGCGATGACGAAGCTGCGCCGGTATTGCAGTTTGGCGAGGGCCGCGCGGTTCCACATCGGGACGCCGCGGATCTTGCAGCTCTTGGTCTTGGTCGGGCCGATGAACGGATCGACCACATGGCCGCGCAGCTTGACGCCGAAATGAACGTGCGGGAACTCGGTGAGGCCCGAGAGGCCGATCAGGCCGATCGGCTGGCCGGTCTTGATCCGCTGGCCCTTCTTGACCAGCACGCTGCCGCGGCGCATGTGCGCGTAAATCGTCTGCCATCCGTCGCCGTGATCGATCTGGACCACGTTGCCGAGCCCCTTGTCGTTGATGACCGCGCGGCCGAACAGTTTGA
>JASLSL010000045.1 GCA_030743445.1 Alphaproteobacteria bacterium | reverse complement strand
CCGGAATCCTCGGTTATTCAGGCCGCCTCGTCGGCCCCGAGCGGATGAAGGACGAGATCCGGGTCCGCCCGCCGGTGCTGCTGATCCACGGCGTTGCCGACCCGGTGCTGCCGTTCGAGGCGATGGCGTCGGCCGAGCAGGGACTCCGGGCCTGCGGCATTCCGGTCGAGACCATGGCTCGTCCGGGCCTCGGCCACGGCATCGACGAAGAAGGTGCCTTGCGGGGACTCGAATTCCTCAAGACCTGCTTCGGCGAATAGGCCGGACCGATGCCATTGCAGAACCGCGTGACGCCGCGGGGCGAGATCGTCGCCCACCCGGCGCGCGGCGGGTTCATGGGCAATCGCGGCGGACGGATGCACGACGAGGCGAAGCGTCTCGGCACACGGCGCTGGGCGACCCGCGCCTGGATCATCTGCTTGCTCGAGTTCCGCGGCCGGCATCGCAAGGTGATGGCGCCGCGACGCTATACCGAGCTGTTCTTCCTCGACGAGGCGGTGGCGATCGCCGCCGGGCACCGGCCCTGCGCCGAGTGCCGGCGCCAGGACTTCAACCGGTGGCGCGACGCCTTCCGGGCAGGCAACGGCCTCGCTGGGCCGTTGCGCGCGGGCGACATGGACCGCCGGCTCCACGCCGAGCGGCTGGTCCCAAAGACAAAGGAAAAGGTGGTTTGGAGTGTGAATGTGGGCGAGCTTCCCGACGGCGCCTTCGTCGAATTGGACGGCGTGGCATATCTGGTATTCGGCGACGCCCTCCTGCCCTGGTCGTTCGAGGGATATGGAGCGCCACGGCCGCGGCCGCTTTCCGGCCAGGTCACGGTGCTGACCCCGCGATCTTCCGTGGCGACGCTTGGCGCCGGGTATCGGCCGGAGATCGCGCCATCGGCGGCGGTATGACGGGGCTGTTAAATCTTCGCGAGCCGACCCACTAAATCTTGTACAAATTGGCGATATCCGCTAACAGTGCCTTGGTTTTAGGGGAACCGGGCGCCGATTTTGCGCGGCGTCGATAACAGGGAGCAAGCTTTGACCTGGGGATTGAAGGAATGTCCCGCCTTGGTGCTGAACGCCGATTTCCGGCCGCTCAGCTACTTCCCCCTGTCGCTGCTGACCTGGCAGGAAGCGGTCAAGGCGGTGGTCACCGACCGCGTCAACGTGGTCAACGAATACGACCAGGTGGTCCACTCGCCGTCGATCGAGTTCAGACTGCCGAGCGTGATCTCGCTCAAGAAATTCGTGCCGCAGGCGCGCAAGCCGGCGTTCACCCGGTTCAACGTGTTCCTGCGCGACCGCTTCGCCTGTCAGTACTGCAGCACCGCGCTGCCGTCGCACGAACTGACTTTCGACCACATCGTGCCGCGCTCGCGTGGCGGTCGGACGACATGGGAGAACGTGGTCACCGCCTGCGCGCCGTGCAACCTCAAGAAGGGCGGGCGGCAGTCGAGCGAATGCCGCATGATCCCGAAGCGCAAGCCGATCCAGCCGACGATCTGGCAGATGCAGGAGAATGGCCGCATGTTCCCGCCCAACTTCCTGCACGAAAGCTGGCGCGACTTCCTCTATTGGGATACCGAGCTCGAACGCTAAAAATGGGGACTGTCCCCATTTTATAAGCTATTGATATTTAACGAATGTTGTTTTGAAGCGCTCTCGGGAGCCCTTAGGCTCAAATCCTCTTGGAAAGCCAGATCGCCAGCCGCGAACCGGCCTTGACGGCGCCCATCAGCAGCTCGTAGCCGGGGGCGGCCTCGGCCTCGTGCTCGAGCGCGACCTCCCGGTGGTCGAGCTCGTCCTGGCGGAACTCCTCGACCGTGGCGCGCAATTCGGCCTCGTCCGCGCCGAGCCGCGCCGCCTGGTCGGCGTAGTGCTCGTCGATCACCTCCTCGACCGCGACGGTGCAGGCCATCGCCGCCTTCTCGCCCATCAGCGCCGTCGCCGCCCCCAGCGCGAACCCGGTAATGTGCCACAGCGGCGTCAGCGCCGTCGGCCGGACCCGGCGCTCGACGATCAGCTTGTCGAAGGTCTCGAGGTGCTCGCGTTCCTTGGCCGCCATTTCCTCGACCGCGTCGCGCGCCTCGCCCGGGCGCAGCACCGCGAGCTGGCCCGCGTAGATGCGCGCGGCGCCGTACTCGCCCGCGTGGTCGACCCGGATCATGCGCTCGATCGATTCCTCGGGTTGCGGGTCGCCAGGCAGATAGGCCGGACCTTGGCGCTTGGTCTTTTTCCCGGCATGGCTCATGCGGCATTCCCCTTCCGCGCCTTCTGGGTGAAGGCGAGCAGCGCCAATCCCGCCACGAACGAGAGCATCGCGTTGTAACCCGCCATCGAAATGCCGAACAGCGACCATTGGACCTCGTCGCAGCGCACCACCGGGGCCGACAGGACCTGGCGCTTCAATTCCTCGAGCGTCGTCGGCACAGCACCCGTGGCGCCGCACGACGCGGTGCCGGCCCACCAGTGCTGCTCGACCCCGACATGGTAGACCGCGATACCGCCGCCGGCGAGCAGCGCCACCCCGGCAAGCGCCAAGAGTCCCCTGCGCACGCCACGATGGCGCACCAGCGCCAGCGCCAGCGCCGCGATCCCCGCCGCGATCCACCACGGCCAGCGCTGGTAGAGGCAGAGCACGCAGGGCTGCAGCCCGCCCCAATGCTGCGAGCCGTATGCGCCCGCCAATGTCGCGAGGCTGAGCGCCAGGGTCGCCAGCGGGGCGATGCGCGGGTCGTCGAGGACTCTATGGATCAAGGTCTCGAACATCGGGTCATATATAAGCGTCGGCGGCCAGGCCGTCACCCGCCCCGGGTGTCACCCGATCCAGCGAAGGACCAGGAACCCGCTGATTAGCAGGATGAAAAACAGCGTCGCCACGAGGCCGAGCCGCGCCTCGATGAAATCGCGGATCGGTGGGCCGAGCCACCACAGCAACAGCGCCACGGCGAAGAACCGGGCGCCGCGGCTCAGCACCGAAGCGACCACGAACACCACCGGATCGAGCGCGAAGACGCCCGACGCGATGGTGATGACCTTGTAGGGGAAGGGGGTCAGCCCGGCGCCGGCGACAAGCCAGGCACCCCACTCGTCGTAGGCGGTCTGGAACTGGGCGAATTTGTCGCCGTAACCGTAGAACTCGACGATTCCGGAACCGACGCTCTCGAAAAGAAAATGCCCGATGCCGTAACCGGCGAGCCCGCCCACGACCGAGGCCACGGTGCAGACCACGGCGATCGCGAGCCAACGCTCGCGCGCCGCCAGGATCATCGGAATCAGCATCGCGTCGGGCGGGATCGGAAAGATCGAGCTCTCGACGAAGGCGATCAGCGCCAGCCACCAGATCGCGTGGCGATGGGCCGCGAGATCGAGGGTCCAGTCGTAAAGCCGCCTCAGCATGCGCCGGGAAGCTCCGCCGCGACCGCCTCGCGCAACGCCCCGACGACGCCCGGCCAGTCGCCGGGCGTCGACTGGCGGAACAGGCGCATGGTCGGATACCACGGGCTGTCGGTCCGCTCGGTCAGCCAGCGCCAGTCGGGTGCCGCGGGCAGCAGCAGCCAGACCGGCCGCGCCAGAGCGCCCGCCAGGTGGGCGACCGCGGTGTCAACCGAAATCACCAGGTCGAGCGCCTCGATCGCCGCGGCGGTCACGGCGAAGCTGGTGAGGTCATCCGAGAGGTCGCGGACCGGTGTGCCCGCCGCGTCCCCGGCGCGCCCGCCGACCTGGAGGCCGACCCACTCGATGCCGTCGAGATCGATCAGCGGCGCGAGCTCGGTGAAAGGGCACGACCGATTGCGGTCGTTGGCGTGGCGCGGGTTGCCGGCCCACACCAGGCCGATGCGCGACATTCCCGCCTTTGCCCCGATCGGCGATCCGGTGCCCGGCGGCACCGCGAGGTAGGGCACCTCCGCCGGGATCGAATCGAGGTCGGTCTCGAACAATCGCGGCAGCGAGAGCAGCGGCACCTGGAGGTCGTAATCGGGGACCGGATCGTCGCCGGACACGACCTCGGCGGCGCCGTCCAGGGTCCGGAACAGCTCCGCCAGCCGCCAGTGCGCCGCGACCGCGACCCTCGCACCTCGGGCGGCGAGCAGCGGCACGTAGCGGGCGAACTGGATTGCATCGCCGATGCCTTGCTCGACGTGAACCAGCACCGTCAGGCCCTCGACCTCGCCGCCGTCCCACTCCGGCCCCTCGAAGGTCCGCGGCGCCAGCCTCGGCGTCTTGCGCCGCCATTCGAACTCCTCGAAGCCGCGCCGATAATCGCCGGCGAGCAGCAAGGCCATGGCGAGGTTCCAATGGACCCCCGGATTGTCCGGATCGATCGCCATGGCGCGCTCGTGCGCGGCGCGCGACCAATCGAGCTCGAGCGCGTCGAGCAAGGCGACGCCGAGCCCGCTCCAGGCCTCGCCGTAATCGGGGTCGGTCGCGAGCGCGGTCTCGAAGCTGGCGATCGCCGCCTCGGTGCGCCCCAGCCGTTGCAGCACGACGCCGAAATTGGCGCAGGCCGCCGGATCGTCGGGCGCCAACGCGACCGCTTTCTCCAAGGGGGGCAGGGCGTCGTCGACCAATCCACCGGTCAACAACGCGACGCCGATATTGGTCAACGCCGAGACGTTTTCGGGATCGGCGTCGAGGACCTCGCGATAGACCGCGATCGCCTCCTCCTCGCGGCCGAGCCGTTGCAGCGCGATCCCCCATCCGATTTTGAGTTCCGCCCGGTCGGGGGCCAGCATGGTCGCCTTTTCCAGGCACTGCAGCGCCTCGTCGCCTTCGCCGCCGTCGAGCAACGCCAGGCCGAGCAGGTTCCAGATGTCGGGCTCGAGCGGGTGATGTTTCAGGGCGGCGCGGTAGAGGTCCGCCGCCCCGGCGAAATCCCCCGCTACCGCCAGTTGCTCGGCGCGGCGGATCGCATCGGCGGCTTCGCTGGTGTTCTCTGGCGCCATGGCGCCGCAAGACTAGCGGATGGCGTCGCGTCTTCCCATCGCGTTTCGTCGTCGGCGCGATATGCTCTAAGCCGTGGCGCCGCCGGAGTCGGAACCGAGGATACCCATTCGCAGGGTCGCGAAGCGCCGCTCGTCGCCCGCGTCGATCAGCGGGTTCTTGTGGTTGGCGAGGCGCGAATCGATTTCGCTCCAGTCGTCATCGCTCAGCACTTTTCCCGCCACGGGGAAGAAGTCGCGTTCCTCCATCGCGATATGCTGCCGGTAGGCCTCGATGAATTCGGCCGCGGTGTCGGCGAACCAGTCGCGCGTCATGCCGGTCTCCTGCACCAGCCGATCGGTGGCGTCGAAGAACTTGCGGGTCAGCGCCGACAGCGCCGCGTGCTCCGCATCCAAATCGCCGACCTTCTCGGCCGCCGCCGGGTCGCGCTCGCGAATCCGTGCCAGGATCAGATCCTCGATCGGGTGATGGCAGCGGTCGGGATAGTCGAGGCAGTAGTCGAGGATTTCCTGTACCAGGTCGTAATCCGGCACCTCGCCCCGCCGGAACACCGCGACCTCGCGCTCCAGCATATCGAGAAGCTGACCCATTTCGGCGTGTTCGCGGCGCAATCCTTGAATGACATCGTCCATATTCCGCCTTCCTTCCGTCTTCCCGTCCATGTCCGGTCTTGTCGCCGGGATTATACCTCTTCGGCGCCGCGGGTGAATTGACATGGCTCAAGCTGGCGCGCGAGGCTGGGCGGGAAACAGAGAGAGGAAGCAACAGATGGACGCGGACCTGACCGCAGGCAAGGACGCCGTCGAGCTGACCAATGAGGCGATGGTGATCGACGCGCTGTCGCTCGGCTACGTGCTGGAGGAGCCCTATACCGAGCGTTGCCTCGCCGGCGGGGTCGACGCGGCCAACGTCACCTTCGTCACCGACAGCGATTGGGAGGGTGCCAGGCGGGCGCTCGACACCGCACTGGAGAAGATAGAGGCGAGCCCACTCCTGGCCCTGGCGTTGACTCGGGCCGACGTCGAGGCGGCCAAGAAGGCGGGCCAGTTCGGCGTCATTCTCGGGACCCAGGGGGCGGCGTTCCTCGGCGAGGACATGACCCGGCTCGAGGAGGTTTGGAAGCTCGGCATGCGGACCATTGGCCTCGCCTACACCGCGGCCAACCTGCTCGCCGACGGCTGCGGCGAGGTGCGCGACGGGGGATTGACCTTCCTCGGCCACGATTTCGTCGATGCGGTCAACGGATTAGCGATGCTGCTCGACGTGTCGCACGCCGGGCACCGGGCGCGGGCCGAGGTCGCCGCGCGGGCCGACCACCCGGTCTGCACCCATTCCAACGCCTACGCGGTCCACGCCAACGACCGCAACACCAAGGACGAGACGGCGAGGGCGATCGTCGCCAAGGGCGGGGTGATCGGCATTTGCGGCCTGCCGAAATCGGTCGCCGAGGTGGACCCGACGATTGAGCACATGCTCGACCACTGCGAGCACTACGCAAATTTGTTGGGCGCGGCGCATGTCGGTCTCGGCCTCGACTTCACCGAGGCCTACCAGGAAGCCGGTACCGTGCTGGAGGCCTCCAAGGTCTGGCGGGTGCGCCGGCCCGACATCTTCGGCACGCCGGGCGAGTTCCTGACCCAATCCTATCCCCGGGGCCTGCACTCCATCCGCCTGGTCGCCAACTTCACCCAGGGACTGATCGACCGCGGCCACGGCGAAGACGCGGTGCGCGGCATCCTCGGCGGCAACTGGCTGCGCCTGTTCGGCGAGGTCGTGGGGTAGCGGTATCGCGGGCGCGGTAAAACCGGCCCTGATCCTTGCATGATCAAACTAGGTGTCGCGCCACTGCCGACCCTGGGTTGCCGGCATTGGCCATGGGTCGCGCCATGGTATAAAAACCGTAGCCGGCTTGAACCTGACGAGGAACCGAACGTGATCCGAGATACCGGCATATTGCGGCTCGCGGCGGTGGCCGTCCTCCCCGGACTCGCCGTTTTGGGGGTGTTCGACGCCGCGGTTTCGGCGGCCGCCCTCGAGCACCCGATCGTCGTCAGCGAAACCCAGGAAGGCGTGGTCGGCGTTACCGGGACCCGCTGGACCGTCGATCCCGACGGCGTCTGGCGCATCGAGAAATTCGTCAATAACGAGATCGCGAAGTTTCCGCGCCGAGGCGCCCTGGCGCCGGACGCCCTGGCTTGTCTCGAGGATATGGTGACCCGGCACGGGATCGCCACCTTGCCCGATCTGTCCCGCGTCGGGCCGCGGGTCAACCGGCGATCCTTGACCATCGAGCATGCCGGTCGCCGGGCCACGGTGGTGTTGGCGGGTGCCGGCGAGCCGGCGAACCCGGCGGCGCTGTCCGAGGCGGTGCGCAAGGCCGGCCGGCAACGCATCACCGCGATCGCCGATTCGATGCGCGATGCGTTGTCGGGCAAGGGATGCAAGCGGAAAAATTAGTGGGAGGAGGTCCGTGTTCACGCCGTATCGCGACATGCGCAAGATTTTCCTGATCGCGGGGCTGCTGACCGCCGCGCCGGTCGCGGCGGGCCACGGGCAGGGTCTGCTCGGCGCCGCCGACGATGTGGCGGCATTGAAAACCGACGCGGCACCGCGGCAATTGACGGTCGCTTACGAAACCCTGTCCGAGCGCATTTCGATCGCGTCGGCCGCGGCGGCCGAGGCCAGCATCGGGCGACTCGAGGCGACGCTGCCGCTTCGCCGGCTCAGCCTGTTCACCGAGGGGCGTCCGATCAACGTCGCGGCGGCGGGGCGGGGTGCGACAACCATCGCGCGCTACCGCGCCCGTTACGACGGCATTCCGCTCGCCCTCGGCAGCGATGTCACGGTCATTGTCGGGCCCGGCGGCAATGCCACGGTTCGCACACGGCACATGCCGCAGTCCGTCGATGGCACGACGCCCGAGATCGATCGCCAGGCCGGAATCGATACCGCCCGCCAGCGCTTCGGCGCGGCGCGGTGAACGGGTGACGGTATCCGAGCCCAATCTCGAGTTCTGGGTCGATGGCGGTCGGCGCGGCCGGCTCGCCTGGGCGTTTACCGTTCGCACGACCTCGATCGTTCGGCCACGGGCGGTACGGTACTGGGTCGCCGCGCGGGACCGGGGCGAGATTCTCGACGCCAGGGACGAAATTCACAGCGCGCCGAGCGGCTCGGTATCGGCCTTGGTGTGGAACGAATCGCCGCGGCGGCCGGCGGTCAAACGGCCGTTGCCGAACCTCACGATCAAACGCGGCACCGCCAAGTCCGCATCCGATCTGGTGACCACAGACCGCAAGGGCCGTTTCACGTTTTACGACCCGGGGAGCAACGATGTCAGGCTGACGCCGGCCGGGCCCTTCGCCGTCGTCCGCAATCAACTGGGCCCCGATCTGGAAAAGCGGTTCACACTGGGTCCCGGCGACGGCAACCTGATCAGGATCGAAGCGCAGGACGAGCAAAATCTGGCGCAGGCCACCGCGTTCTATTGGACCACCCGCGCGCAACGGTTCGTCCGGCGATATCTCCCAAAGGTCGTGCTTCGCCGGCTGCCGACGCGGGTCAATATCGATTCCTCGTGCAACGCCTATTGGGACGGTCGCTCGATCAACTTCTTCCGCGCCAGCGATCCGGGCGACAAGATCGTCTGCCCCAACACGGCCTATTCCTCGATCGTCGTCCACGAGCTCGGCCACGGCGTCGACCATTATCTCGGCGGCATCGTCGGCGGCGGCTACAGCGAGGGGTTCGGCGATGCCCTGGCGTAGCTCGTCCTGCGTTCGCCGTGTATGGCGGCCGATCTCCTGCAAACCGGCCAGTGTGGGCGCAACGGCGCCAAAAAGCAGCCGTGGACCAAGGTGCCCGAAATTTGTGATCGATACGGTGAGATCGAGGTGCACTGCGCCGGCGAGACCTATGCCGGGTTTACCTGGGAGCTGATCCAGCAGTTGCTGAGGTTCTACGGCGATCCGGACGCGGCCTATCGCGAGGCCGCCCGGATGATCCTCGGCGCCGCCGCGGCCAACCCGGCCAGTATTCCCGATGCGGTACGGCTGTCCTTCCTGGTCGACGACCGGGACGGCGACCTGCGCAACGGCACCACCCATTACGCGCAACTGGCTGCCGCCGCCGAGGCGTTGGCGCTGCCCTATCCCCGGAAGTTGAAATCCCAGCCGGCGTTGAAGCCGGTGCCGAAGCCCGAGCTACGGCGCCGCTTGAAGCCTCGGGCGCGACCCCGGGCGCCGGCGCCGATACCAAAGCGCGAGTGCAGCGCC
>JASLSL010000044.1 GCA_030743445.1 Alphaproteobacteria bacterium | reverse complement strand
CGCTCAACTGTGAGCGAAGATGTCCTCCGCCTCGAATCCACCGAGGTCCATCGCCGCCCGGACCGGCAGGAAGTCGAACGCCGCCTGGGCGATCTCGGCCCGGCCCTCGCGGGCCAACAATTCGTCGAGATTTTCCTTGATCCGGTGCAGGTAGAGCACGTCGCTCGCGGCATACTCGAGCTGCTGCTCCGACAGCTCGTCCGCCCCCCAGTCCGAGGATTGCTGCTGCTTCGAGAGCTCGACGCCGAGCAACTCGCGGCACAAATCCTTAAGCCCGTGGCGGTCGGTGTAGGTGCGCACCAGGCGCGAGGCGATCTTGGTGCAATAGACCGGCCTGCAGTCGACCCCGAGATAGTGGTCGAGGGCGGCGATGTCGAAGCGCGCGAAGTGAAACAGCTTCAGGACCCCCGGATCGGACAGCATGGCCGAAAGATTGGGCGCGTCGTACTCGCCGGCCGCGAACTGGACCAGGTGGCACACACCGTCGCCGGCCGAAAGCTGCGCCAGGCAGAGCCGGTCGCGCAGGGTGTTGAGGCCGAGGGTCTCGGTGTCGATGGCGACGACCTTGCCGAGATCGACGCCGTCGGGCAGATCGCCGCGATGGAGCTCGATGACCACGGGAGGACCTCCTAGCCCAGATAATGCCGCGCCGCGAAACCAGTGGTGCCCAGGAGAAGACTCGAACTTCCACGGGGTTGCCCCCACAGGTACCTGAAACCTGCGCGTCTACCAATTCCGCCACCTGGGCAACGCGGCGGTGATGTTGGCATGCTCGAAGGCGATGTCAACCGGCTTTTGCCGCCGTCGGTCGGGATCGCTTGGCGCTTTGGCATTGGCGTTCGCCGTTGCGGCTCCTATATTTATTTCGCCTGGACGGGCAGCGCCGCCCGCCGCAGCCATTTCCGAAGGGGCTTGGCTCGTGAGTTTGGTCACGGTTTTCGGCGGTTCCGGATTCATCGGCCGGCAGGTCGTCAAACGGCTCGCCGACAAGGGCGTCGACGTGCGGGTCGCGGTGCGCGATCCCGAGGCGGCGCTCTCGACCAAGACGATGGGCAATGTCGGCCAGATCACCCCGGTGCAGGCCAATCTGCGCGACCGCGACTCGGTCGCGGCAGGGCTCGCCGGGGCCACGGGCGTCGTCAACCTGGTCGGCATTCTCTATCAAGGCGGCAAGCAGCGCTTCCGGTCGATCCAGGCCGAGGGCGCCGGGTTGGTGGCGGCGGAAGCCGCATCCGCCGGCGTCGAGCGCTTGGTCCATGTCTCCGCCCTCGGCGCCGCGAAAGACTCGCGGTCCGAATACGCGCGCACCAAATGGGCCGGCGAGGAAGCGGTCCGGGCGGCCTTTCCCAAGGCCGCAATCCTGCGCCCCAGCGTCGTCTTCGGGCCCGGCGACGGGTTCTTCAACCGCTTCGCCCGGATGGCAAGGCTGCCGCTGCCGCTGCCGGTGTTCGGCTGCCCGAGCTTCCCCAAGATCGACCTCGAGGCCCGGACCATCGACGTCTACGGCGATGGCGGCACCAAGTTCCAGCCGGTCCATGTCGGCGACGTCGCGGCGGCGGCGGTCAAATGCCTGGACGACGATGCTGCCGAGGGCCGGACCTACGAGCTCGGCGGGCCGATCGTCTACAGCTTCTGCGAGGTCATGCGGCTGGTGCTGCGCGAGACCCGCCGCCGGCGGCCGCTGGTCCCGATCCCGTTCTGGTACGCGAGCTGCCTCGCGTTCTTCCTCGAATGGCTGCCGACACCGCCCCTGACCCGCGACCAGGTCGCCCTGCTCCGCCGGGACAACGTGCTCTCGGGCGAGGCGCCGGGGCTCGCCGAGCTCGGCATCGAGGCGACCGCGGCCGAGGTCGTGCTGCCGACCTACCTCGACGTCCACCGCCGCGGCGGACGCTACACCCGCACGCAACCGGTCTAGAAATGGGGACTGTCCCCATTTCATAAGTTATTGATTTATAATAATTGCCGTTTGACCGGGCGCCCCTACCCGTCGTCCATCTTGAGGGCCTCGATGAAGGCCGATTGGGGGATTTCGACCTGGCCGAACTGGCGCATCCGCTTCTTGCCGGCCTTCTGCTTCTCCAACAGCTTCTTCTTGCGCGTGACGTCGCCGCCGTAGCACTTGGCGGTGACGTCCTTGCGCATCGCGCCGATCGTCTCGCGCGCGATCACCTTGCCGCCGATCGCCGCCTGGATCGGCACCTTGAACAACTGGCGCGGGATCAAATCCTTGAGCCGCTGGCAGACGGCGCGGCCGCGCGGCTCGGCCTGGCTCCGATGCAGGATCATCGAGAGCGCGTCGACCGCCTCGCCGTTGACCAGGATCCCGACCTTGACCAGGTCGCCCGCCTCGTAGCTCTCGATCTCGTAGTCGAAGCTGGCGTAGCCGCGCGACACCGATTTCAGCCGGTCGTAGAAGTCGAACACCACCTCGTTCAAGGGGAGGCGATAGACCGCCATCGCCCGGTCGCCGACATAGGTCAGGTCGACCTGCTCGCCGCGCCGTTCGGTGCAGAGTGCCAGCACCGCGCCGAGATAGTCGTCCGGCACCAGGATCGTCGCCTTGATCCACGGCTCGTCGACCTGGGCGATCTCGACCGGATCGGGATAGTCGGCCGGGTTGTGGAGGTCCAAGGCCGTGCCATCGATCTTGTGGATGCGGTAGACCACCGAGGGCGCGGTGGCGATCAGGTCGAGGTCGAATTCGCGGGTCAGGCGCTCCTGCACGATCTCCAAGTGCAGCAGGCCGAGGCAGCCGCAACGGAAGCCGAGGCCGAGTGCGGCCGAGGTCTCGGGCTCGTAGTGCAGGCTGGAGTCGTTCAAGGCCAGCTTGGCGAGACTCTCGCGCAGATCCTCGTAGTCCGCGGTGTCGACCGGAAACAGGCCGCAGAACACCACCGGCTGGGTCGGCCGGAAGCCGGGCAAGGGTTTCGCCGCCGGGCGCCGGTCCTCGGTCAGGGTGTCGCCGACCTTGCAATCGGCGACCGATTTGATGGCGGCGGTGATGAAGCCGATCTCGCCGGGCCCGAGGATCTCGACCGCGACCTGTTTGGGCGTGAAGACGCCGACGCGGTCGACCTCGTGGACGGCGCCGGTCGCCATCATGCGGAGCTTCATGCCTTTCGCCAGCGCGCCCTCGCGCACCCGGACCAGGGCCACGACGCCGAGATAGGGGTCGTACCAGGAATCGACCAACAGCGCTTCCAGGGATGCGGCCGGGTCGCCGGCCGGCGGCGGCGGCAGGCGCTCGACCAGCGCCTCCAGCACATCCTCGATGCCGTGGCCGGTCTTGGCCGAGATCTCGACCGCGCCGGAGGCGTCGAGCCCGATCACGTCCTCGATCTGCTGGCGGATGCGCTCGGGCTCGGCCGAAGCCAGGTCGATCTTGTTGAGCACCGGCACGACCTCGTGGTCGGCCTCGATCGCGAGATACGCATTGGCGAGGGTCTGCGCCTCGACACCCTGGGAGGCATCGACCAGCAGCAACGAGCCCTCGCAGGCGGCGAGGCTGCGGCTGACCTCGTAGGTGAAGTCGACATGCCCCGGCGTGTCCATCAGGTTGAGGATATAGGTTTCGCCGTTCTTGGCCGTGTAGGCGAGCCGCACGGTCTGCGCCTTGATGGTGATGCCGCGCTCGCGCTCGAGCTCCATGGTGTCGAGGATCTGTTCCTTCATCTCGCGCGCTTCGAGCCCGCCGCAGCGCTCGATCAGGCGGTCGGCGAGCGTCGACTTGCCGTGGTCGATATGGGCAATGATGGCGAAATTGCGGATCAGGGCGGGGTCGGTCATGGGGTCGGCAGACTGGGGTTATCGGGAGCGGTGTCCTCGGTTGGCCCGGAACATAGGCATGCGGCCCGTCCCGTGCAACGAGATCGGCAGGGCGAGATCGCTCAGTGCACCTGGCGTTCGCCCTCGGGCAGGATCACGGTCGGGTCGCCGATCGTGAGGCCGAGGCCCCATTCGGCCCGCGCGGTCAGGGTCTCGAGCTGGTGGCAGAACGCGTGGACCAGCTCCTCGGTCAGGTTCAGGGTCACCTGGGCCTTCTCCACCGTATCCAGAACCAGGCGCATGCCGCCGCCCTTCAAGGGCGTGCACGACCCGCCGACGACCAGCAGCGGCGCATTGGTCGCGGGGCGGTTCTCCTTGTCCTCGTCGTGCGGCTGCGACATGTCGGCGGCCTGGATCGCCTCGTGGTGCTGCACCGCCATCGCCGCCCCCTTGGCGTGCGGCGAGGCGGTGGCGGTCGGCTCGGCCCGGGATTCGACCGCGTTGACGAAGCCGGGCCACATCGCGGCGACGAAGCGCCGTGTCAGCCAGTACCGGTGCTCGACCTTCTGGCGCGTGCTGACCACCAGCAGCATCCGGTCCTGCTGCGGCTTGTAGCTCATCGTGATCTGGTGGATCGCATCGGTCATCGCGGCATCATAGGACGGGCGGAGACTGGCGCATAGGGCGCGCCGTGCTACGATAACGCCCCCAGACAGGGCACCGGGAGAAGGCCGCATGGCGATGACCATAAAGCCGCTGAGCGCCGTGATGGCGGCCGAGGTGACCGGCGCCGATCTGACGAAACTCGACCGCGCCATGGCCAAGGAATTGAGCCGGGCGCTGGTCGAGCATCTGGCGCTCTGCATCCGCGACCAGGACCTGACCCCGGCGCAATATGGCGCGGCCGCGCATATCTTCGGTGCGCCGAAGCTCCAGGTCCTGCGCGGCAACCGGCTGGCCGAGGTGCCCGAGGTCTCGGTGATCTCCACCACCAACGAGATCGGCGGCGACGAGCCGCACGTGCGCGCGACCCACTGGCACACCGACGACTCCTACCTGGCAGTGCCGGCCAAGGCGACCATGCTCTATCCCCGGGAGCTGCCGTCGGCGGGCGGCGACACCCAGTTCATCAACTGCCATGCGGTGCTAGAGGCGATGCCGGACGCCCTGCGCCGGCGCATCGAGGGGCTGAGGGCGGTGCACGTCTATCGCAGCCGCCGGGCCGGCGCCAAGGTCGCGGTGCGCACGGATGTGGAGCGCGAGGAGACGCCCGACGTGGTCCACCCGCTGATCCGGAGCCATCCGGAGTCGAGCCGCCAGGCGCTCTACATCAACCCCAACCGGATCGAGCGCGTCGAGGGCATGGACGAGGCCGAGAGCGACGCCCTCCTCGACGAGCTCTACGCGTTCGCCTTCGAGGCGCGCTTCCAGTACCACCACGAATGGCGTCTCGGCGACGTGGTGATCTGGGACAACCGATGCACCATGCACCGGGCGATGGCCGACTTCGACATCCAGGAGCCGCGGGCGCTGCACCGGGTGCTGTTGGAAGGCACGGTCCCGGTTTGAGCCTCTCCGGTTTGAGCCTAAAGGACCGCATCGGCGTCGATATCGGCCGCAAGCTCGGCGTCGAGGAAGGCCTCGCCTGGGCCGCGGCGAACGGCGTCAAGTACGTCGATTTCCAGGTCGACCGGGCGCCGAACGCGATGGAGGACTTCACGCCCGCGCGCTGCGCCGCGATCCGCGAGACCGCCGCCGCAGCCGGCATCCATGTCGGCCTGCACACCCTCTCGGCGGTCAATATCGCCGAGTTCTCGCCGCACCTTCGCGACGCCGCCGACCGCTACCTCGAGTCTTATATCGATATCGCATCGATGCTCGGGGCGAGCTGGGTCGAGGTCCACGGCGGCTACCATTTCACCGCCGACATCGAGGACCGCATGGCGGCGAGCCTGGCGCGGCTCGAGCGCGCCGTCGCCTACGCCGAGGACAGGGGTGTCCTGCTGCTCTTGGAGAACATGAACCGCGAGCCCGACGACGCCGAGGTTCACTATCTCGGCAACACGCTCGCGCAATGCCGGGTCTATTTCGACCGTCTCCAGTCGCCGAACTTGCGATGGGCCTTCACCGTCAACCACGCCCATATGGAGCCCGAGGGCATCCATGGCTTCATCGACGGGCTCGACTTCGCGCGCTGCGAGGAGGTCCGGCTCGCCGACAGTCTCGGCGACAAGGAGGATCATCTCCAGCCGGGCGACGGCAATATCGACTTCCGGGCGATGTTCGAGCGGATCGAGGGCGTGGGCTTCACCGGGCACTACATGAACGCCTTCGGCACCCTCGACGACATGCTCTTGGGCCGCGATTACCTGGTCGGCGAGGCCGGCGAGGGATCCTAGGCCGTTACGGCAAACACCCGTTAACCATATAAAAATTAACGGAAAATCGGATTCGTCTTAACCCCTCGTTTACGCTCGTGGCATAAGGTGACGGTGTGCCGCCGTTTGTGGAGCGGCTTGGGTCGCCTGGCAAACCCGAAACAGAGGACGAAGAACGATGCACCCGCGTCTCGATCTAGACACCATTATCCTGGTTACCGACGACAAAAGGGAAACCATCGGCGCCAATCGTCTGACCGCCGAAGCGCCGGCTTTCTCCGAGCTCGAAGTCGTCGACGAGCGCGGGTCCACGACCAAGGCGCCGGTCGTCTCGCGCGGTCGCCCGGGCGGCGGTCTCGTAACGCCGACCGAGTAACGCCGGCCGAGCCGCATGGCGCCGCCTCGTCGGCGGGTCGGTCCGGTTGTCGCATAGGCAATCGGATTTTTGTCTTCGAATTCCCGTATTCGGCCGTTATTGTCGCCGCTGGCCCGCCGAGCCCGGCGGGCGGATCAATTGAATTCGGACAGGCGACGCATGAACAAGCCGACTCTCGACTTTCTAACCCTGCACGAGATCATCCGCGCGGGGCAACGCAATCTCGACCAGAATATCTGGGACTACCTGGTCGGCGGCACCGAGACCGAGACCTCGGTCAAGCGCAACCGCCAGGCGCTCGACTCGATCGCCTTCCGGCCGCGCTACCTGCGCGACGTGCGCAAGGTCGATTGCGGCGCCGAGCTGTTCGGCCGCAAGCTGCGGCTGCCGGTGATCCTGGCGCCGATCGGCTCGCTCGAATCGCTCGGCGAGGGCGGCGGCGCCACCGCGGCCAAGGCGGCGGGCGAGTTCGGGGTCTGCCATATGTTGAGCTCGGCCTCGCAGCCGAGCCTCGAGGAGGTCGCCGAGGCGGCGGACAACATGCGCATCTTCCAGCTTTATGTGCGCGGCGACGACGCGTTCGTCGACGATCACGCCGAGCGCGCCATCGCCGCCGGCTACGACGCGTTCTGCATCACCGTCGACGTGCCGCACTACAGCCGGCGCGAGCGCGACCTCGCCAAGCGCTTCATCAAGTACTGGCGGCGCGAGGAGGCCGAGCCCTTCCAGTATCAGGCCGGGCTCACCTGGAAGGACATCGAGCGCTTCAAGGCGAAGCACCCTATCAAGCTGATCATCAAGGGCATCATGACCGCCGAGGACGCCAAAATGTGCGTCGATCTCGGCTGCGAGGGGGTCTACGTCTCGAACCACGGCGGGCGCCAGCTCGACCATTGCCTCGGCACCGCCGCGGTGCTGCCCGAGATCGTCGAGGCGGTCGGCGGCAAGGCGACGATCGTCTTCGACGGCGGCATCAATCGCGGCACCGACGTGGTCAAGGCCAAGGCGCTCGGCGCCGACGCGGTCGGCCTCGGGCGAATGCTGGGCTACGGCATGGCGGCGGCGGGCCAGTACGGCGTCGTCCGCATGCTGGAATTGCTCGAGGACGAGGTCACCAAGTGCCTCGGCATGTTGGGGGCGACGAGCTTCGCCGAGCTCGAGCCCTCGCACATCACCCCGGCGGCGCCGGTCGCCGCGCCCCACGTCACCAGCGCCTTCCCGCTCCTCGACCTCGACGAGGTGACCTACTAGGTCGCCAGCGCTGGGCGGTCTCAGCACGCGCAGCCGGGCGGCCTGGTACAGGTCCTGTCGCGCGCGATACAGCTGTTGCCGCAGGGCTTGCCCTTGGAGCAGACCTTACAGCAGGCCGCCGGCACGATCGCGTCGGCGCCCGATTTGGTATCCGGCCACGATGTTCGCGGCGCCGGGGTCATGAGCGGCGGCCGCTTTTCGGCATCCGCCTGCAACGGCGCCGAAAGGATCGAGGCGGTCGCATCGATGGCGATATTTTTCGCCGGGGCGGCAAGCGCCGCGGCACCGATCAATCCCAGGACGGCAACGAGGGCGACAATACGGTTCATCGGTGGCTCCTTTCCTTCGAAGGCGTTGAAGGATTGAAGCAGAGTACAACTGCACCGTGTTATAAGCGAATCATTTGCGCGTTAAACGGTTAATGTTCGATGATCGGCGAATTTGTTTTCACGCTCAAATTCGTCGTCCCGGCCGAGCGAGCGGAGCGAGAGAGAGCCGGGACCCAGTCCTGAGGACAAGCGGGTCGTTCAGTCGCCTCGCAAGTTTGACGGAATGGGTCCCGGGTCTTGCCCTTTCGGGCTCGCCCGGGATGACGAACGGAAGGTTTGCGGGCTAGACCACCGGGCAGAGGCCGCCGTCGACGTTGATCGCGGTGCCGGTGATGTAGGAGCCGGCGTCGGACGCCAGGAAGCAGGCGATATTGGCGAACTCCTCGGCGCGGCCGTAACGGCCCATCGGCAGATTCTTGCCGAGGTCCGCCAGATAGTCCTCGTAGCCGACGTTGCTGCCCGCCGCCGCGTGGCGCCGCACCCATTGATCGCTTTCGATGCGGCCGACCAACAGGCCGTTGGCCAGCACGTTGTGGGGCGCCCCTTCGCCGGCCAGCGCCTTGGTCAGCGCCATGCCGGCGGCGCGGCTGACCGCGGTCGGCGCGCCGCCGGCGCGCGGCACCTTGGCGCCGGTGTTGAGGGTATTGATGATGCGGCCCCATTTGCGCTCGACCATGCCCGGGAAGGCGAGGCGGCAGAACCGGATCGCCGCGAACAGTTTGAGCTCCAGGTCCTCGGTCCACTGCTCGTCGGAGATTTCCATGAACGGCATCGCCCGCGAGATGCCCGCGTTGTTCACCAGGATGTCGATCGGGCCGAGCTCGTCGCTCGCCTGGGCGAAGGTCTTCTCGATCTGGCCCTTGTCGCTGACGTCGCAGCTATAGGCGCCGATCATGCCCTCGGCGGTGGCGGCGATCGCCAGGCGGGCCTCCTCCAGGACCTCCGGCCGGCGCGCGACCAGCGCCACGTTGGCCCCGGCCTCGGCGAACTTCTCGGCCATCGCCCGGCCGAGGCCGAGGCTGCTGCCGGTGATCAATGCGGTCTTGCCTTCGAGTCTGACGTCCATGTGTTTTCTCCGTTTATCGGTGCAATTCGGCCGGCGGATCAGTCGGCGGCGAGGCGAATGATGGTGTCGAACTTGGCGATGTCGATCTCGTCCAGCGCTCCCATTCCCTGCTCTTGGCACGCCTGGTGGATCGCCAGCAGCAGATCGCTCTTCTTGGCGGGCGGCACGGCGATCCCGCCCGCGGCGAGGTAGCGCTCGAGGTGCAGGATGATGCGCTGCATCAGGTCCTCCGGTTCCGGGTTGTCCTCGGCGACCTCGCCCGGGGCCGCGGCGCCGTGGGTGACGGCGCCAAACCGCATCTTGCCGCGCCCGGTCAGCAGCCAGTCGCCGTTGACGTTGTACCGGCGGCAAATCTCGGCGAGGACCTCGGCGTCCGGCGTGGTCTTGCCGAGTTCGTTGCGGCTCAGGGTGTTGGCGCTGATGGCCACGCTCTTCGCGAAGTCGGGCTGACGCATGCTGGCGCGCACCAAGCGTATGCGCTGGCCGATGCTGCCGGCGGCCTGCCGTTCATGGTTGGCTTTGGGATCATCCGACACGGGATTTCACTACTTTTGGAGAATTACGCCTTGTACGGTTAACCATTAATGGTTATTATTGGTTCTGAATTGGAACAATATAACCATTATTGGTTAAATTAAGCCGATGTCCACTTGTTCTTGCCCCAAAACTGGCCGCTACGAGCCTAACCATGCGAACGCCGAGGTCAAGGCCCGCCTATGGTGCGACGTGGGTCGAAACCGGTCTCAATACCCGGTAACGCGTGCCACTTTTACGATAACAGCGATCTTGACTCCGTACCATGGTGCCGAGTGTAGCCTCACAACGATGAAAGCTTAGCGAGGCGGCATGAACAATCGAACGATAGGCGTGTTGGCGAGAGAGGCGGGGGTCGGCGTCGAGACAATCCGATTCTACGAACGACAGGGCTTGATCAAACAACCCTTGAGGCCGGTTGGCGGCGGATTCCGGATTTACTCCGATGACGCGCTCCGCCGTCTTCGGTTTATCCGTGGCGCCCAGAAACTGGGATTTTCATTACGCGAGATTGGCGACCTGATGTCGCTCAGGTCGGGTCCCAAGGTCGACCGCTCCGATCTGCAGCAAAGCGCCAGCGCCAAGATCGAGGAGATCGACGGCAAGATCGAACGCCTAGGGGAAATGCGGATGGCGTTGGAAAAATTGCTCGCCGCTTTCAGCAAGGACGCGTCCGAGCCTCGATCGATTCTCGATCTGGTCGTCGGCCAAGACGACGACACCTAGGCGATACCCAGGCGACACCCAGGCGTCGACTATCCCGCGCCGTTTCGCAGTTTCGCCACCGCCTGGTTGAGCTGGCTCATTCGTCCGTGGTCGCCATAGGCGCCGTCCGGGTGATGGATCGTCGCCAGCATCCGGAACCGCGCATTGATGGCTTGCGAATCGGGGTTGCTGTCGGTCGGGAATCCGAGCACGTAGAGCGCATCGCTCCGTGTCTTCACACCGTTCCGGAGCGGTTCGAACGATAGCGCCACCACGACCATGCGCAGGCGTTCGATCTCGTCCTCGGCGGATTTGAGCCGCTCACGGGCTTTCGGCCCGCCGCCGTCCTCGAGCGTCACCTCGACCTCGCCCGCGTCGAGCGCCAGGGCGAGACCGAGGGCGCGGCGGACGTTCTCGATCTCGTAGCCGGCCGGCAACCGCGCCTGTAGACGCGGCTTGCGCCGCCACGGCTTGCCCGCGCTCGGCCCGGATTTCAGCACCACCGTCTCGCGGTCCCCATCGTCCGGCCCGCCCGGGTCCGCGAAGCCGGCGATCGCCGACACCGGGACCAGCAACATGATCGAGCGCGCCAGATCTCCGACGTTGACGCCGCGGCGTTCGGCGAGCGCCGATACCCGGTCGCGAAAGGCGCTGGAGCACGGCACCGCGTAGGAGTGCTTTTGCCGGGTCTTGTGTTTGCGCGGTTCGACCGTGCTTCGCGCCGGCACTTCGGTCTCGGACTTCTCGATCAACATGTTGTAGCGCCAGCGATCAATTACACAGGATCATGTGCACTCTTGCGGATTCACCTCGCTTAGTCAACTGCACACGCAGTTAAAAAAGCGTTTAGCCGGGCCGGTGCGGCCAAGAATGACTCGCCTTTCCTCGCAACAAGGGTACATGATTGCCCGACGTGCGGCCCAAGGCGCGAGGGACGGTTTGGTACGCGATATGCAATACAAATCTTGGGGCGCTATCCGGGGGATGTCGTTATGGCTCCTCGAAGCTATGCGGTTTTACCGTTGATTTTCGCGGCGGCGCTGGTCGTTGGCTCTGCCGGGCCGGCGCTCGCGCAAGCGGGCGGCTGCGGGACCCAACGGGTCCTGGTGTTCGACCAAGCGACACGGCTCTACATTTGTGTCGATAAATCAGCGGGCGTGCCCGGCGAGAACGTGCGCACCCGGCTGTTGCGCCGGCAACAGGAACAGCGGGTGCGCCGGCTTCAGGCGACGCAGCGCGCCCGGGTGATCCAGCAGGGTTCGATCGGGCGGCAGCTTCTGACCACCCAGCGGAAGATTCAGCAGCGCGAAAACCTGCGCCGATTGCGCCCGGCGTCGGATAACGAAGTCAAACTCCGGGTACAGGCCACCCTGCAGCGCCAAGCGTCGGACTCCGAGCGCCGCTTTCGGGCGGGCCGCGAAGCAGTCCAGTTGCGGGAGCTGACCGACCGTCTGCAAGAGCAAACCCTGCCCCAGGGCGAGTTGCGGCGCGACCAACTTCGAAATTCCGAGCAAGCGCGCGAGCAGCGCTCGGTGCGTTAGGGAACGCTTAGGCGCGCAGCGTCCCGCCGGTCTGTTTCTCGACCGCGGCGACGATCCTGGCGGCGACCGCATCGATTTCCGCGTCGGTCAGCGTGCGGGCGACCGGTTGCAGGGTGACCCAGATCGCGACCGATTTCTTGCCGACACCCAACTCATCGCCCTCGTAGACGTCGAATACGCCGGCCTCCGCGATCAGGTCCTTGTCGGCGCCCCTGGCTGCGCGCAGCACCTTGTCGGCCGGAACCTCGGCCTTGAGCGTGAAGGCGAAATCGCGGCTCACCGGCTGAAACGCGGAGGCCTCGAGCGCCGGCCGCGTCTTGCCGTCGCGCGATTTCGGCTCGGGGATCGCGTCCATCATCGCTTCGAAGGCCGCCGCCGGGCCGCGCAGGTCGAGCCTTCTCAGGATTCGCGGATGAACCTCGCCGAAATACGCGAGCGCGTTCTTTGGGCCGAGCATGAGGGCGCCCGAGCGCCCCGGGTGGTACCAATCGGGTGCTGTGGCGATGACTTGCAGGTTGGCGACCGGGGCGCCGCAGGCCTCCAGCACCGCCAATGCGTCGGCCTTGGCGTCGTAGGCGTCGACATCGCGGGGCGCCGCCCGCCAGTGGCGCGGGCCGGTGCGGCCGTGGCGCAGACCGGCCGCGACCGTGTCCTGGCCGCCCGCGGTATCGTCGCGATAGGTCGGGCCGACCTCGAACAGCGCGACATCGCCGTTGCCTCGGTCGGCGTTGCGGCCGGCGGCGGCGAGCAGGTTCGGCAGGATCGAGGGCCGCATCACGTCGAGGTCGGCGCTGATCGGATTGGCGAGCGCGAGCGACGCATGGCCGCCGCCGAACAGGCTCGCCTCGCGCGCGCCGGTGAACGACCAGGTGACCGCCTCCATCATGCCGCGGACAGCCAGCGTGCGCTTGGCGAACGCGACCCGGCGCTGGGCCGCGTCGAGGGCCGGTTCGGGCAACGCCGTCTCGCGCTCCATCGCGACCACCGGGATCGCGTCGAAGCCGTGGACCCTGAGCACCTCCTCGACCAGGCAGTGCTCGCCCTCGACGTCGGCGCGCCACGAGGGCGTCGTCGCCTCGATCACGCCTTTCGCCGACTTCGCCTCGAAACCGAGGGCGTTCAGGATTTCCGTCGCCCGCTCGGCCGAGACATCGACGCCGCCGAAGGTCCGGAGCCGGTCCGGGCGGAGCGATACCACGCGCCGCCATTCGGGCATCTCGCCGGCGATGGTGAGCTCGCTCGCCTCGCCGCCGCAGAACTCCAAAATCAGCCGCGCCGCGACCTCGGCCCCCCAGAGCGCCGATTCCGGGTCGAGCCCGCGCTCGAAGCGGTAACGCGCATCCGACTCGATGCCGAGCTTGCGCCCCGTGGTCGCGGTGCGGATCGGATCGAACAACGCCACTTCGAGGAACACGTTGGTGGTCGCCGCGGTGCAGCCCGACGCCTCGCCGCCCATCACGCCGGCGATGCCGTGCAGGGCCTCCTCGTCGGCGATCACGGTCATGCCGTCCTCGAGCGCGTAGGCATTGCCGTCGAGCGCCAATATCTCCTCGCCCGGCTCGGCGAAGCGCATGGTGAGGTCGCCCTTGACCTTGTCCGCGTCGAACACGTGCAACGGGCGACAGAGGTCGAAGGTCACGTAATTGGTGATGTCGACGAGGGCCGAGATCGGCCTGAGCCCGATCGCCTCCAGGCGCCGCTGCAGCCAGGGCGGGCTCGGCCGGTTCTCCACGCCCCGGAAAGTGCGGCCGACGACCATCGGGCACGCGTCCTCGTTGCCCTCGAGGTCGCGCCGCCATTGGATCGGGCTCTCGAAGGCGCCCTCGACCTTGGGTGCGGCGAGCGGCTCGAGCTTGCCGAGTCCGGCGGCGGCAAGGTCGCGGGCGACGCCGCGGACGCCGAGGCAGTCGGCCCGGTTCGGCGTGATGCCGAGCTCGATCACCGGGTCGGCGAGGCCGAGCGCGGGCGCCGCCGGCTCGCCGATGGCGGTGTCTTCCGGCAGGTCGATGATACCCTCGTGGTCGTCCGAGATGCCGATCTCGCGCTCCGACAGCAGCATGCCGTTCGACTCGACGCCGCGGATCTTGGTCCGCTTGAGGTCGAGCCCAGTGCCGGGCACGTGCATGCCGGCGGCGGCGAACACCCCGACCATGCCTGCCCGCGCGTTCGGCGCGCCGCAGACGACTTGCACTTGGCTGCCGTCGCCCGGATCGACCTGGCAGACCGTGAGCTTGTCGGCGTCCGGGTGCTTGTCGCAGGCGACCACCTTGGCGGTGACGAAACCGGCGAGCGCGGCCGCGGGATCGCCGATCTCCTCGACCTCGAGGCCGAGCATGGTCAGGCGGTCGGCCAACTCCTCGAGCGGCGCATCGGTCTCCAAGTGTTGCTTCAGCCAGCCGAGGGTGAACTTCATGGTGTCAGCCCCCTAAGCAGGGTCGGCACCTCGAGCGGCACGAAGCCGTAATGCTTGAGCCAGCGCAGATCGGCCTCGAAGAAGGTCCGTAAATCCGGAATGCCGTATTTCAGCATCGCGATGCGCTCGATCCCCATGCCGAAGGCGAAGCCTTGGTATTCGCTCGGGTCGATGCCGCAGGCCGCGAGCACGTTCGGGTGGACCATGCCGCAGCCGAGAATCTCGAGCCAGTCGTCGCCGGCGCCGATCTCGATGCTGTCGCGGTCGCGCGCGCAGCCGATATCGACCTCGGCCGAGGGCTCGGTGAACGGGAAGTAGCTCGGCCGAAAACGCACCGGCACGTCGGCGACCTCGAAATAGGCGCGGCAGAACTCGATCAGACAGCCCTTGAGGTGGCCCATATGACTGGTCTTGTCGACCACCAGCCCTTCGACCTGGTGGAACATCGGCGTGTGGGTGATGTCCGAATCGCAGCGATAGGTCCGGCCCGGCGCGATGATCCG